>CALYTX010000047.1 GCA_945487985.1 uncultured Verrucomicrobiota bacterium
CGCTGCAAGGCACGATCACGACGAAGTGCGACATGTTCTGCAACCGCTATCCGCTTGAAGACGCGCTCAAGCTCTTCGGCGCGATCGACGGCAAGGGCGCGCAGGCGATCAAGTGACAGGTCCGTGCAATCGATGCAGCAATATCTAATCTGTTCGGCCTGGTTGCTGTCGGCGTACCTCATCGGCGGAATTCCGTTTGGGTTTCTCATTGGCAAAGCCCGCGGCGTTGATGTGCGAACCGTCGGTTCAAAAAACATTGGCGCGACGAATGTATTTCGGACGGTCGGCAAGAAATGGGGTTTCCTCGCGCTGGCGCTCGATATGCTGAAGGGGTTCGGTCCGACCTACGCCTGCGGCCTCGCCGCACAGAATTCATCGCTCCCCGATTGGCTGGCGCTTGCCGTAGGCGTAACCTGCACAATCGGGCACATGCTCACGCCCTACATGAAATTCAAGGGCGGCAAGGGCGTGGCAACCGGCGCAGGCATGCTGTTTGGGCTTGCGCCGGCGATGATGGGCGCGGCAATTTTGGTGTTTGTCGCGTTCTTCGCCTGTTCAAACTATATTTCGCTCGGTTCGTGCGCGGCGGCCGCATTCATCGGCGTGGCGGTATGGTTTCCGTCGCTCGGCGGAGCGGGTTGCGGCAATTTGCCGCAGTCCGTATTGGTAAGTTTTATCGCGATTTTCATTATCGTCAAGCATCGCGCGAACATCCGCCGGTTGCTTGCGGGCACCGAAAACAAAATCTACATTTTCAGGAAAGGTGGCAAGAAGTGATTTCCGACCAGATCAAAGCCGGCAAGGAACGCGCGCCGCACCGTTCGCTGCTTTTTGCGTGCGGAATGCATCGCAAAGACATCAAGAAGCCTTTTATCGGCATCGTCAATTCGTACGAATCGTTCGTGCCTGGTCATTGCCACCTCGACAAGGTCGGCAAATACCTCAGGAAGTGCATTGAAGAAGCCGGGGGCGTGGCGATGGAATTCAACACCATCGCCGTCTGCGACGGTATCGCCATGGGGCATCAGGGGATGAAATATTCCCTACCGTCGCGCGAGCTGATCGCCGACTCGGTCGAGTCGATCGCCAGGGCGCATTGCTTCGATGCGCTTATTTGCGTTCCCAACTGCGACAAGATCGTCCCTGGAATGCTCATCGGGGCGTTGCGGGTAAACATCCCGACGATTTTCGCCTCGGGCGGGCCTATGGCTCCGGGCAAGAACCCGCTCACTGGCGGCGATTCCGACCTGAACACCGTTTTCGAGGGGGTTGGCGCCGAGAACGCGGGCAAGATTTCGGCCCGGGATCTGGAAAAAATTGAAGAGACCTCGTGTCCAGGGTGCGGCAGTTGCTCTGGGATGTTCACCGCCAATTCGATGAATTGCCTCTATGAGGCTCTTGGTCTGGCGCTGCCGGGCAATGGAACCATTCTTGCCACCGATCCCCGGCGCAACGACCACTACCGCGCTTCTGCCCGGCGCATCGTCGAGATGGCCAAGAAGGGCGGTCCGCTGCCGCGTGAGATTGTCACGCGAAAGGCCATGGACAACGCTTTGACATTGGATATGGCCATGGGCGGATCTACGAACACGGTCCTCCATACGCTTGCTATCGCGCGAGAAGCCGGAATCGATTTCACGCTTGAGCGGATGAACGAGATCTCGGCACGCACGCCCTATATTTGCAAGCTCTCACCCTCTGGGCATTATCATGTTGCCGATCTCGACCGCGCTGGCGGCATTATGGCGATATTGAAGCGTCTTCCCTCTGGTCTGGTGCATGGCGATTGCATTACTGTTTCCGGAAAGACGATTGCCCGGCAGATCCAAGCGGCGAAGATTAAGGACGACGATGTCATCCGCAAGCTCTCCGACTCCTATTCGTCCGATGGCGGGCTTGCCGTTTTGTGGGGTAATCTTGCCGAGAAGGGGGCTGTGGTCAAGAAAGGCGGCGTGGCGCCGTCGATGATGTCGTTTACCGGCAAGGCGATTTGCTTTGAATCGCAGGAGGAGGCGTGCGCGGGCATTCTGGGCGGCAAGGTGAAGCCTGGCCATGTAGTCGTAATCCGCTACGAGGGGCCTAAGGGTGGACCGGGTATGCAGGAGATGCTGGCTCCCACCTCCTATATCATTGGCGCGGGGCTGGGAGAATCGGTCGCGCTCATTACCGACGGACGTTTCTCGGGCGCTACCCATGGTGCCTGTGTGGGACATGTTTCGCCCGAGGCTGCCGAAGGCGGGCTTATCGGGTTGTTGAAAAACGGCGATGAAATAACTATCGACATTCCCAAGCGTTCGATTGTTGCCAAACTCAGCAAACGCGAGATTGCTGCGCGTAGGAAGCAAGCCAAGCCGTGGACGCCGCGCATCAAGGGCGGCTGGCTCGAGCGCTATGCCCGGATGGTCGGCAACGCCTCGACTGGCGCGAGTTTGAAGCCGTAGGCTCCGCGCTGCTTGTTATCGTCGCCGATTTTGTGATAGAATATAACAATCATTAACTGAAACAACAAAAAAACAACAAAGAAGAGGTGGGTTATCGCACAGTCCTTTACTCGGGTAAACTACAAGATCCGCGTTCCACGAGTTCGCGTACTTGATTCTGCAGGCAACATGCTGGGCGTCATGGATACGCACGAAGCTCAGCGCAGGGCGGAGAGCCAGGGGCTCGACTTGGTCGAGATAACGCCCAACGCGATTCCTCCGGTCTGCAAGATAATGGACTACGGAAAATTCAAGTATGAAGAGTCCATAAAGGCCAAGCAGGCTCGCAAGGCCCAAAAGGTACAGAAGGTAAAGGAAATTAAGTTCCATCCCGGAACCGATACGAACGATTTCAATTACAAACTCAACCAGATTCGCGGCTTTCTTGCGGACGGGTGCAAGGTGAAACTCACGCTTCAGTATCGCGGGCGCGAGAATGCGCACCGCGAACTCGGCGAAGATGTAATCAATCGGGTGCTTGAAGAGCTCAAGGAAGAATGTTTCGTCGAGCAGGCGCCCAAGACGCTCGGTCGCGTTCTTGGCGCGCTCATCGGTCCGCCGCGCAAGAATGCTCCAAAGCCACGAGCGAAAGATGCGATCACGGGGCAACCTGGGCAGATACGCATTTCGGTAAACTGAATTTATGGGCAGGTTTCGTTTCAGAGGGAAAAGCCGTCGCCAGCGCGAAATGCGTTCGCCGAGCGTTCCGCTGCGGGCGATTGTTCCCAATCTAATTACTTCGCTTGCGGCCTGTGCCGGCATCACGTCGATTGCGTTTGCCAGCGAAGGTCGTTTCCTTGATGCGCTCTGGGCGCTGCTGGTTGCGTGCCTTTGCGACGGTATGGACGGGCGCATCGCCAGGCTGCTCAAAGCAAGTTCCAAACTTGGCGCCGAGCTCGACTCGCTTGCCGATTTTGTGAACTTTGGGGTGGCTCCGGCGATGTTCATGTTTTTCTGGCTGTCAGGAAAAACGTTTGGAGCCGAGGCCTCGGCCATTGCCGATCCGCGGGTAGTGCGAGTGTTGCTGGGCGCGGCGCTTTTCTACGCGATGTGCGACTGTTTCCGTCTGGCGCGGTTCAATACGATGCTCGAACAGCCGCCAATTCCTTATTGGCGACATTTCTTTACCGGCGTGCCCGCGCCCGGTGGGTGCTGGATGGTGCTCACCCCGGCGATTATCCACCATGTGCTCGATGTGGGCAACGGGATTCTCGTAAAAGGGGAAAGCGCCGCTTCGTTCCAAGCCGTGCTCCGCCATCCAGCGATGGGAATCTTCATGCTGATATTCGTCGGTGCGCTCATGGCTTCGCGTTTGCCGACGATTTCCCTCAAAGCGGTTCACATCAGCCGGAAGCGTCTGCCGTTGGCGATGGTCGTTCTGCTCTTGCTTATCGCCAGTATGTTCGTCAATTTCTGGCTTACAATGGGCGTTCTCGGAGCGCTTTACATTGCAACCATTCCGCTGACGGGGATTGTGTTTCTCAATGTCCGTGCAAAATATCTGCGGGGCTTGACTTCACCACAAGTTAAAGTGTAAAATATCGACTGAAATTATTTTATCACAAGGAGAAAAAATGAATCGAATCATCAAGGTTGGAATCGCGGCTTTTGCCATGGCGGCGACAGTATCTGGTTATGCCAAGGAAGTCGAAGCCGAAGAAGAAGGTCCCGTCGGCTGGACGGCGGTATGCGTCGGTTTGGCCACTCCCGTGCAGCTTCCCTGGGGGCTTGATCGCTGGGATGTTTTCGGAATCGATTTCAATGTTTTTTATTCCGATGCTCCTTTGATGTACGGTATCGATGTGGGCGGGCTTTGCGCGCTTACCCGCGATGATATGATGGGCATCAAGGTTAGTGGACTGCTGAATTTCGCCTGTAGCGACGTCTATGGTCTGCGTGCGACACTGGGCATGAATTTCTGCGGTCAGACCGTCTATGGCATGGAGGCGGGTATGCTTGGCTTCCGCGACAGCATCTACGGGCTTGATGTTGAATTTCTCGGTAGCGCCCAGCGCAAAATGTGCGGTATGCAGGTCGGCGGGCTGGCCAATATTTCGGCGATTGAGAGTTACGGTCTTTCCATCGCTGGCATCACCAATCTCGCCAAGACTTCCTATGGGCTTCAGCTTTCGGCTGCGTTCAACATGACCGATGAACTGCACGGCGCGCAGATTGCAATCGTCAACTATGCCGACGAATGCGTTTCGGGCTTCCAGATCGGGCTTGTGAATATCATCATGTCCAACCGGATCAAGGTTCTTCCGATAGTCAACGGCTATTTTTGAGATAATGGCGAAGAATCCCTTTTTGAAAAGAGCGACGGGAGCCTCCAAGGCTCCCGCTCGTGTTGAAAAGAAGCATGGCCTCGGCAGGGGCCTTGATTCGCTTATTCCCAGTTCGAAAAGTCAGCCTCTCGCGTCCGTGCCGCCAATCAAGAGCGGCGAGGTTGCGGCAATGACTACGGTCGCAGCGCCGTTCACGCTCAAGATTGCCGATATCCAGCCCAGCCCCTATCAGCCGCGGCGCGAGTTCAAGCCCGAGGAACTTGGCGAATTGGCCGAGTCGCTCAAGAACAGCGGTCTCGTCCACCCGCCAACGGTGCGCAGGAACGCAGCCGGGAGTTGGGAACTTATTTCCGGCGAGCGTCGTTTGCGCGCCGCGCAACTCATTGGCTGGTCGCGCATCCAGGTCACCGTCATCGAAGCTGACGATTTAACAGCAGCTGCGCTGACTACCACCGAAAATCTTCAGCGCGAAGATTTGAATCCGATCGAGGAGGCTGCGAGTTATAAGCGGCTGCAGGATACATTCAATCTTACGCAGGCCGATGTTGCCGAGAAGGTGGGAAAGGGTCGCGCGACTGTGGCCAACGCCGTACGCTTGCTTGAACTTCCCGAAGAGGTGAAATCGCTCGTTCAGGATCGGTTGCTTTCAGCTGGCCACGCGAAGGTTTTGCTTTCTCTCGAAAGCGAAAAGGATCGTATATTGTTAGCGCGCGAAACCGTCAACGAGCAACTATCGGTCCGAGCGCTCGAAAAGCGCGTTACCAGACTGCATATGCCGCCCGCCATCAAGGCGTCGTCGACTCCCGACTTGCCCGATGGCTATGTGCGTACGCTTTGCGATAAGTTGCGTCGGCATTTGGGGTGCGCCGTGCGGCTTACGAGCGGTATGACGCACGCGAACGGCAAGCATACCAAAGGAGTGCTTGAAATCGATTTCTTCGATAACGACGAGCTTGATCGCGTCTTGAGGATGATCGGCGTGGAGATTGATTAGCGCTGATGACGACGCTCCTTTTAGCGGCAGCGCTGGCTTTCACGCCGGCAGACGCGAAACTGGCTTATCGGACAGCACGCGAGTTTACCGACAAGTGTACGCCGCGAGACGCAGGGACGATGCGCGGCTATTTCGCCGCCAATTTCATTCTTGACAGCGCCAGTTCTACCGGTGCCGATGTGGTCAAGGATTCCTTTACCGACGCAACTCCAAGAGGGAAGCGCAAATTCACCAATCTGATGAGTGAATTTGTGTTCGACAAGGATGGAGAATGGGTGGTTGTTGTTTCGCATTACGACACGAAAAGCGGCGTGCAGAGCCCAGGCGCCAACGACGGAGCCAGTACTACTGGACTTTTGGTGGCGCTGGCGGACGTTCTGCGTCGGGCGGAAGCGCTCAAGGGTAACGTGATGTTGCTATGGACAGACGGCGAGGAATGCATCGAAACCTACGCTCATAATGACGGCTTCTGGGGATCTAAGCATGCAGCTGCGAAGTTGAAAAGTGAAGGCCGGAAGGTGCGAGCCGTCATTTGTCTGGACATGCTTGGCGATCGGCAACTCAATATTTCATTGCCGCGCAACACTTCCCCGGCGTTGCGCAAAATCGCGCTGCTCGCAGCCAAGCGGGCTGGGGAAGCCGACAAGGTGAGAGCAGTGGACGATTTAGTCAAAGACGATCATCTTGCGTTCGTTGAGGCAGGATACAAGGCGATTACGCTTATTGATTTCAATTACGGCAGTGCTCCGGGCAAGAATGATTATTGGCACACCCCGTTGGACAGCATCGACAAGATTTCCGAAGAGTCGCTTTTCGTTTCCGGAAAAATCGTTACGGAAATGCTCAATATTCTGCTGTAACTCGGGGGCACTAAAATCTCGCTTTCATCTTAGGCCTGCATTTGCTACAATTCTGAAAACACAATCATCAAAGGAGTACGAGATGAATCAGGCTGAAAAGGAGCGCCTTGCCCGCGTCGGCAAGACATTCAATGCGAAGAAATACATCCGGGGGGAGATCGAGGCGATCAAGCGTCAGGTGGGCGACAAAAAGGTGCTGCTGGCGCTTTCTGGCGGCGTGGATTCATCGGTCTGTGCAGCACTGCTCTACAAGGCCATTGGCAAGCAGCTGGTCTGCGTCTTTGTCGATCATGGTTGTATGCGTTTAAACGAGGGTAAGACGATTAAGCAGGTTTTCAAGGGCCAGTTCGGCGTTAATCTCATCGCTCTCGACTGCGAGCAGCGCTTTCTCGAGAAGGCCAAGGGCGTCACCGACCCCGAGCAGAAGCGCAAGATTATCGGCGGCGAGTTCATTAATGTCTTTGCCGATACGGCGCGCGATCTCCAGAAAAAATACGGTAATATCGAGTATCTCGGGCAGGGCACGATCTACCCCGACATCATCGAGTCTGGCGTGGGCGGGCACAAGGCCGTGAAAGCTCACCATAATGTGGGCGGTTTGCCGAAGGATATCCTCTTCAAGGGTCTCGTAGAGCCTGTCAAATACCTCTACAAAGACGAAGTTCGCAAGCTCGGCAAGGCACTCGGACTCCCTGACGAGATGATTATGCGTCAACCATTCCCGGGGCCAGGTTTGGCCGTGCGCTGCATCGGCGAACTCACCAAGGAGAAGCTCGATATCCTCCGCCAGGCCGATTTTATCTTCCGCGACGAGATGGCCAAGGCCAAACTCGACAAGAAGGCGCAGCAGTTCTTCGCCGTTATGACGAATGTCAAGTCGGTCGGTGTGAAGAACGGCGCGCGTACATTTGGTTACGTGATTGGTCTGCGCGCGATTTCGACTTCACAATTCGTAAAGGCGGGTGTAGTTGAACTGCCGTTTAAGTTTGTCACGATGGTGGCAGAGAAGATTGCAACCAAGGTCAAGGGCGTCAATCGCGTCGTTTGGGATATCACCCCGAAACCTCCGGCTACAATTGAATGGGAATAACCTCCCGTCGGCTGATAGAGGCGGCATGCGGATTATTGTGCGCTAAACCGCGGCAGCCCGCAAGCGGGCAATCTCTGCTGCTAAGACGATAAACTTTTCCGCCGACGGAAGAAGCGGGGAGTTCAATTCACGCCGACCTTAACAACAACCCTTGCGGACGACTCTTCGTAATGGTCATCCGCAAGGGCATTTGGAAGCGTGTTTTGTTTTTATATTAATCGTAGTCGACGGCTTCGCGGAAGAACGCCAGAGGCTTGCCGCACACCGGACAGAACTTCGGCGCTTGCGCGCCCACGGCGATATACCCGCATGCCGTGCACTCCCACTCGGTCTCGTCATCGTCCGATTTAAAGAACCCTTTGGCGAGCTTATCGACGAAGAGGCGGTAGCGCTTTTCGTGGTTGACTTCGGCTTTGGCAATCATGCGGAAAAGCGTGGCAATCGATGTAAACCCTTCGGCCTCGGCAATCTTTGCGAATTCCGGATACATCTTCTCGTGTTCGAAGTTTTCACCCGCGGCGGCCGCCTCCAGGTTCTCCTTCGTCGTGCCGATCTTGCCGGCCGGATAGGCCGCGTCCCCCAGCGTCAGCCCGTCACCCGAATCGAGACAGGCGAAGAGGCGCGTCGCGTGCGCGCGCTCCTGCTCGGCCGTCTCGAGAAAGATGTCGCGGATTTGCACGTACCCTTCCTCCTCGGCGCGCTGCGCGAAGATGGTGTAGCGCATGCGCGCCTGGCTCTCGC
>CALYTX010000048.1 GCA_945487985.1 uncultured Verrucomicrobiota bacterium
GACTGACGCAAGTTTAAGGGTTTAAAAATGTCCACGCGCCTCCCCGGGCCGAAGTACAAATCCGTCTTCGACCGGGGACGTTCCATAAAGGGGCGTCTCCTTGTCGCGTGGCGTTTGGATTCGACCGACGCCGACCGCCAGGCCGGCGTTGTTGTTTCCAAGAAAACCTTTCATAACGCGGTCGACCGCAATCGCGCGAAGCGATTGATGCGAGAGGCGTTCAGGCTTTTGGTTGCAGTTGGTGATGCTCCTATTGATGCGGACTGGATATTTGTCGCCCGCGGAAGAATTGCTGGGAGAAATTGCGCCGAGGTGATGAAAGAAATGCGTTGGATCATGAGTCAATGAGCAGGCTGCTCATTTTTTTAGTGCGGGTCTACCAGTGGCTTTTGAGTCCGCTGTTGGGTGGATGTTGCCGATTTGAGCCGACTTGTTCTAACTACATGATTAAGGCGTTGCGTTTGCACGGGGCTGGGAAGGGGTTGCTGCTCGGGACATGGCGGCTGATGCGCTGCCATCCTTTCGGCAAGAGCGGCTACGATCCGGTTCCTCCCAAAGGACGGTGGAAGAACGATTTCAATTGTAGGGCAGATGGTTTTAGAGAAGGTTGAGATGAATACGAAAGAGAAAATTATAGTGTTTCTGCTAGTGCTGGGGCTGATTGCAAGCTTTTGGTACGGGCGCGGTCAAAAGCCGTCTGTGTCTGGTCGCGAGCGCGTTCCCGCTTCTGCGGCAAAGCCTTTGTCAGCATCCGTCGATGCCAATCGCGCCGCATCCACTTCAACGCCGGCCTCTTGTCCATCGTCTACGGCGTCCGCGATTGAAGCGCCGCGCGCGCCTGAACGGAAGGTGGTGCTTGAGAACGATTTGCTAAAGTTGGAATTAAGTAGTCGCGGCGCGGTCGTAAAACGCGCCACGCTGAAGGACTATGCGCGCAACATCGGCGCTGTTTCGGAGGAAAACCCCGCGATAGTGTTCGATTTTTCCTCGTCGCCGCTGGGGACGATTGAAGGTATTCCCGGCTTGGCTGCGGATGCCGATTACGAGGTTGAGTCGTCCGCCTCCAATGCGGTGGTGTTCGTCAACGGCAAACTCAAGCGTACCTATCGTCTTGAAGGCGGCTACCGGCTTGCGCTCAAGGAGGATTTCGCGGCGGACGTGTCCGCGCCCAATCATCTTTCGATCGGCGCCATTGCCATGGGGGCGAGCAAGAACGACGTTCTTTCCATTGACAGCTGGCAGGTTGATTCCAAAGGCGGCAAGGCCATCCATCACGGAGAAGGCGATTCTCCGTTCAAGCCTTTTCTTGCGACCGGAGCCGGTGGCTGCAGTGGCGCGCCCAACGCGGCTGGGATGCCGGCGGTAGCCAAGGCGTTTTGTCCCGGCGCGCAGAAATATGTTGCGCTCAAGAACCGTTTCTTCGTGACGGCGCTTGCCAATTCGACGGCGTCGAACTCGGGGTTTGAGGCGAGTATCGCGCGTGATGTCAACAGCCAGCTCTATCGTCCCGAGAGCGTTTCGGCGAAAGTAGCCTTCACCGATTCGTCGTCGCGCGAGAGCCTTTTCTACATTGGGCCGAAAAAGCAGTCTCTCTTGTGGGATTTGGGGATGAAGGATGTGATGGAGTTCGGCATGTGGCGGGTTATATGTTATCCGCTGGTGTGGATTCTCAATCTATTCAATAGCTGGATTCCCAACTATGGGGTTGCTATTATTCTTTTGACCGTGTTCGTGCGGTTGTTGTTCTGGCCGCTTACGCATAAGTCGACTGTAGGCATGAAGAAGATGCAGGAACTGCAGCCGAAGATGAAGGCGATACAGGAGAAGTTCAAGGACAACCCCCAGCGTATGCAGCAGGAGACTTTTGCGCTCTACCGCGAGGCGAAGGTGAATCCCCTGAGTTCGTGCCTGCCGATGCTCATCCAGATTCCGGTGTTCATTGCGCTGTTCAATGTGCTGCGATCGGCGGTAGAACTTCGCTATGCGGGCTTTCTTTGGATTGCCGATCTTTCCGAACCGGAGGCTCTTTTTGCCGGTGTCTTTCCGTTCGGCGGACTCAATATTCTGCCGATATTAATGGCCGTCACAACGGCTTTGCAGAGCTATTTTACCCCGTCCGCAGGTGATCGCAGCCAGCAGCGCATGATGATGGTGATGATGCCGCTGATGATGCTCTTTATGTTCTATTCTTTCCCGTCGGCGCTGTCGCTGTACTGGTTCATGTCCAATCTCTTCTCGATTGCTCAGATGTGGCTAATCCGCCGTCAGACGGCCGCAAAACAGTCTGCTGCCGGGGCGATTGTTTCGCCAGACGATGTCATTGATCCGCCGGTGACGCGGCAAATGCGCCGCCATCACAGTTGACGAAAGCCGAAGCCTTCGTCCGCCCAAATTTCGCGTGATCGCGGTGATTAATGTTCGAGTTTGAGCGACGAGATCCCGTCGGTGGCGCGTGGGCGGAAGCTCAGGCCTTGTTCGATGTCAAGGCAGAGTTTTAGCACATCGCTCCAGGTTGGGATGCGCAAGTCGCGATCCTTGACGAGCATCGCTTCGAGAAGTTGGCAAAAACCTTCCGAGATTGAAGGGCGGTAAAGGCGGGGATCTTTGCCTTGGCAGTCCTGGCCGCAGTGCGCGCGCATCATCTCTTCGCTGTCGAGCCCCGGGAACAGCACCCGCCCTGTGGATAGATGATAGAGCGAGGCGGCCAGCGAATAGATGTCGGCGCGGCAATCAGGCTCCAAGTCGCCGTAAACTTGCTCGGGCGAAATGTAGGCAGGCGTCCCCATTACATGCTCGGGAACGTCTTGGCGTCCGTCCTTGCGATACATGAAGGTGTGGCACAGCCCCAGATCGGTGAGCTTGACGACGCCATCGGTGTTGATCATTATGTTTTCGGGTTTGATGTCGCAATGGACAACTCCGTGATGGTTCCACGCATAATCCAGGGCGGTAGCCACCGATTCGCAGATGAGCAGACAGTCGGTTTCCTGTAGATGCTGTTTGCGTGAAAGCAGGGAGCCGAAGTTGTAGCCGTCCACATACTCCATAATGTAGTACCAGATATCCTTGAAATTGCACAACTGGTAGCTTTTGACAATTCCCTGATGGTTGATTTGCTCCATCGCGCGCTCTTCGGCCTTGAACAGCGTGAGATCTTCTTTATTGGCGGTCAATTCCGAATTGAGAATTTTTACGGCAACAATTTCGTTGCGGACTTCGTCGAGGGCTTTCCATACCGTCGACATGCCGCCGATGCCGACTTTTTCGATAATCCTAATGTTGGGTAGCGTGGGTGCGTATTGCATTGTCATCAATCCCCCGCCTTTTCCCGTTTTATGCCCAGTCCTTTGCATTTATTGCACGGCGAAGCTTTGCGGCCGTCGCATTCTGGGCAGAGGATCAATTTCGCGCCGTTGCAGACTGGGCAGAGCAGCACGGTGGTTTTTGTTTCCTTGAAACTTTTCGATCGCGAAGAAGAACTGCGCAGCGAACGGTTGCTGCTATAAGCGCTATTACCGAATCCGCCGGAACTGCGACGCGTTCTCTCGGTCGTTGTTTTCGTCACGAGAAAGCCGCCTTTGCATTCATTCTCGGGGCAAGGCAGAAAGCCGTTGCCGCTGCATTTTTTACAACTCTCGATTCCCGACCAATGGCATTTCGGACAAGGCTTGCCGAAGGCCTCCTTGATGAGTTTTGTCTTTTCTTTGTCGAGCGTATCGTAGTCCTCGTTGCCGACGAACGCCTCTCCGACGGAGATGTCGCCTTTGCCGCGGTGCGCCGAAACGAACTTTTCGTGGTCGCGGGCGATTGCCATTTCGATGTCCTCTGGGTCGACAAACGCGAAGAATTGTCCTCTGCCCTTGCACAGAGGGCATTTGGTCTGCTTCTTTGTGGGGCTTCCAAGGCGTCCGGCGTTTTGTCCGAAATCAGGCTCTTTGAGCACAATGACGCACTTGCCTTTACAGCAGGGACATGGCTTGGAGGTAGTTAGCGTCGGTTTCTCGATACTGACCCGCGCGCCCGGTTCGGGCGGGTGGATGATAAAATTGGCCGCCTGGTTGCGTGCTTCGAAGAAGGGGAGGAACGAGATAGCCAGCAATAGTGATATTACACTCATTTAATCCCCCAGGCATTGAGCTTGCGATGGATAGTGCGGCGCGAGATTCCGAGTTTGGCGGCCGCTTTTGACTTGTTGCCGCCGCATTCTGCCAGCGCGGAAAGGATTGCTGCGCGTTCGCTGTCGGCCAAAGTCGAAGCCGCGACTGTCATTGGCTCCGGGGACGGGGAAGCGGCCGGCGCGCGCTCCAGTGTCTGCGCGCATGGCATATCCGTCCGCGCCGACAGAATTGGCAGTGGCGGCCGGCCGGCGCGGATTTCTTCGGGGACATCGTCGAGCGTCAGGGTAGGGCCGCTGGACAGCACGACCATCTTTTCGATCGCGTTGCGTAGCTGCCGCACGTTGCCCGGCCAGTCGTACGCTTCGAGCGCTTTCATGGCGGCTTCGTCGAATTCCTTTGCAGCGCAACCGCATTGCTTGGCGAACTGGCGCAGGAACTTCGTGGCGATGGGCCGGATGTCTTCGGGGTGGTCTTTCAGCGCGGGCATCCTCAGGTCGATGACATTCAGCCGGTAGTAGAGGTCTTCGCGGAATTTCCCTTCGGCCACAAGTTTGGCGAGGTTGCGATTGGTGGCTGAAATGAGGCGGAAATCGGATTTGCGAATTTTGCTCTCGCCAACGCGCTGGAACGATTTCGTCTCGAGCACCCTCAAAAGCTTGACCTGGATATTCTGGTCGATCTCGCCGATTTCGTCCAGAAAAAGCGTCCCCCCGTCGGCCGTTTCAAAACAGCCGGCGCGATCGGCAATCGAGTCGGTGTAGGCGCCTTTCACCGATCCAAAGAGCTCTGTCTCGAGCAACGATGGCGCGAGCGAGGAGCATTCGAGGGCGACGAACGGACCGTTTGCTCGCTGGGAGGCGTCGTGCAACGCGCGCGCGGCGAGTTCTTTCCCCGAACCGCTTGGGCCTTCGATGAGCACACTAGCGTTGGAGGGGGCTACCTTGTCGATGAGCGCATACACGCGCCGCATCGTTTCAGAGTTCCCAGTGAACGAGCCTGGCGTTTTTGAGGGGACGTGGTCGTCGGCATTTTCTTCGAGCGAACGCCGCAGCGCCGCTTTCTCCAACGCCTTGGCGATGCGCAGTTCAAGGCTGGCGATGTTGGTTATGGGCTTGGTGATGAAATCGTCGGCGCCTTCTTTCATTGCCTCGACAGCGAGATCGATTTCGCCGAAGGCAGTAATCAGAATTGCGGCCAAGGCGGGATTGGCCGATTTGGCTTCGCGAATCAGTTCGACGCCGTTCTTGCCCGGCATTTTGTAGTCGGTGAGCAGAAGCATCAGATCGGGCGTGGCGACGATAATTTGCTGAGCCTCGGTGGCGTCGGCAGCCGTGAGGCATTCGTATTTCGCCGAAAGCATTCGCGCCATTACATCGCGAGTCGGCCGTTCGTCGTCGGCAATCAGAATTTTCGGTTTGGCCATGGCTTCAGTTTAGGGCTCTTATGCGTTTTTCCAACCGTGGGATGCGCAGCGTGAAGGTGGTTCCCGCGCCGATTCCCGATTCGACGGCTATCGTGCCGCCGTGGTCGCGCACCAGCCGGGCGGTGACCATCAGCCCCAGCCCCGTGCCGTGCTCCTTCGAAGTTCGGTAGGGTTCAAAAAGATGGGACACTTGTTCTGGCGACATGCCCAGACCCGAGTCTTTGATGGCTACGAGCACATCGTTGTCATCATAGGTTATTTTGATGCCGATTTCCCCGCCGTCGCGAATCGCCTCGAGCGAATTCTTGAGCAGATTGAAAAATACCTGCTCCATCTGCGCAACGTCGATGGCCGTGGAGGGCAATGTGCGCTGGACATCTACCGTAACGGTGATGCGGTGTTCTTCGAACTGGGCCTTGAGCGCGGAAAGGCAATTGGTCAGCGGAATCGTGATTGCCGCAGGCACGAGGTTGGGGCGCGAGGGTCTAAGCGCCGATAGAAAACCCTTTAGAATTCCGGTGAGCCGGTCGATTTGGTGGCGGCTGGCGCGTATGATTTTGGAGGCATCGGGAGGGTTCGTCTCGAGCAACTGTAGATTGAGTGAAAGCGCGTTGAGCGGGTTGCCGATTTCGTGCGCCACGCCAGAGGCGAGATCGCGCACGGCGTTGAACGCCCCAGCCTGCAGTTCCTCTTCGGAGCGGACCTTCTCGGCGGTGATGTCGCGGATGTATACTAACGTCTGCCTCTCGAGGGGAACGGTCTGAATCTCCAGGACGCGCGATTCGGGATAACTAATCGAGATTTCGCGCTTGGACGATTTGCCGCATGGTAGGCCCATTTCCCCAATGGCGTCGGCCGGTTCCATGCCCAGAAGCGATTTTGCCGCGGGGTTGGACTTTTCAACCGCGCCGGTTTCATCCACAAGCACGATTCCTAACGTGATCGTGCGGAAGAGGGTGTCGAGCGCCAGTGCCTCGCCGGACAAAATTTCGTACTGTTCGCGAAGCTGGTTCGCGTCCAGTTTGCCGATGCGGCGTCTTACACCTTTGAAATAGTCTTTCACGGTTGCTCCCCGATTTTGGCGCGGATGTCATCAATGGCAGCGAGCAAACCGGCAATTTGTCCTTCGGTGCCTACGGTAATGCGCAGCCGCTCGCCAGTGAGCGGACCGGGGAAATAGCGCACAAATATGTTGCGTTCTTTGAGCGCGGCATGTAAGCCCGAAGCGTTTTGGGGGGAAGGGGGTTTGGCGAAAACGAAATTGGCCTGACTGGGAATTACATCCCACCCGCGCCGGCGCAGCTCCCCAGCGAAGCGTTCGCGCGTTTCGACTACCTTGGCGACCGTCCGGCGGTGGTAGTCGCAATCATTGAAGGCGGCCAAAGCCACGGCCTGCGCCACTGCGTCGACATTGTAGGAGTCTTTTATCTTAAACATCGCGCCAATCAGCTCGACGGGCCCGATTAGATAGCCTACACGCATCCCAGCGAGCGAATAGCTCTTGGAGAAGGTTCGCATCACCATCGTGTTGCCGCCGGGTTCGAGAGCCTGCGCGATGCAGTTTTCTGGCGCGAAATCACCATAGGCTTCGTCGACGATGAGTACGCCGGGGAAGCCGCGGGCGAACCTGGCGATGACGGAGGGGTGCACCCATTCCCCAGTCGGAGCGTTGGGATTGGTCCAGAGAAAAAGCGAAATCGCCTTGTCAAGAGCGTCTGCTTTCTGCAGCGCTTCCTTCTTCATGCCCAACCAGCGGACGTCGCGAATGGCCGCGAGCGTTTTGTAGAGCGAGTAACTAGGGTCGAGCGATCCGATGGCTTCGTCGTTTTCGACGAAGGCTTTTGCCGCGAGGGAGAGAATCTCGTCAGATCCGTTGCCGACGAATACATTCTCGATCTGACAACCGTTGGCTTTGGCGATGGCTTTGCGCAGCTCCACGAAATTAGGATCGGGATAGCGGCGCAGGAGTTCCAGATCGAACCCCTGTAGCACCTTTGCGCATTCCGGCGAGGGCGGATAAGGGTTTTCGTTGGTGTTGAGCTTAATCGCTTCGCGCGAAGCCGGCTGCTCGCCAGGAACATACGCTTCGAGTTTTTCTACTGATTTGGCGATACGCATGGCAGTTTTCCCTCTGGAGCGTCGTCGAATACCAGTTCGGCGCTCGTGTGGCAGGAGTGACGCTTGAATAGGATAAAGAGTATGTTTTCGTCGGCCGTGTGGCTGATGATGTTGCGGTATGAGGTTGCGCCGAGCCTTTCGAGTTCGTTTTCGAGCATGGTCATGTTGTTTTCGAGCGTAACTGTCTGGCGAAAGATTTTGCACCCAAATGCGTTTGGATGCGCAGGGTTGCCGGACGCGAGCGGGATGAAATTGAGCAGATACCATCCCGTGTTCGTTATGTCCACAACCGATCTGTCGCCTTCGCGGCAGTGGTTGACGGTGGCGCATCCCGAACCGAGCAGTAGTAGCCCGAGGACGGCGGCTGACAGCAATCGCTTCATTTCACCACCCCCGAAAGCTGAACTTCCCGATATGTCAGAAGATAGGGTATGGGCAAGGGAAATTGCAACCCAGGAATTGTCAGCATGACCGATTCTGACGTTGTGTAGCATAAATCGTCGATTCCTACATCCGCCAAGGTGCGGCCAGAGTCCTGCGCGTATTTGCGCGCCTCGCCCATAAAACGGGATTGAACCTTGTTGAGCGTAACATCGTTGCGGAAGGATACAAACGGAAGGAATCTATCTTCGTTGGCGTTGCCGCAGGCAATGGGGATTGCGTGGAATAGATACCAGCCGTAGTTGGAGACGAGCAAATGCTTCTGACCAGTGCG
>CALYTX010000049.1 GCA_945487985.1 uncultured Verrucomicrobiota bacterium
ATCCTGGAACATTCATACTCTGTCCGCCGCGGAAATCGCTGCGCGAAACGGATTCCAATGGAGAATTCTCACGGAACTCAAAATCCCACACGCCATCGAGATCAATCGCCGCGATCTTCGCCGCCGGTAGCCAACTTAAAATTGCAAGCAGAAAGGTTTTCATAGCCGCGCCATTCTACCATAATCGATTCTGTCGGACAAATACCCGATTGAGTAAACCGGACGCGATAGCCGTCGCCGCGATTTTATTCACCCTTGTTTGCAGACGACGCGCCGAAGCGACACTCGGCCGCCTTCAACGCAACGATGCGCGAGGGCCAGGCCGCCGCAAGCGGCATTTGTCCAGACCGGCCGGCGAGGCAATCGGCGAAAAGCTCTCGCACCTGTCGCGCACGCTTTTTGCCGAGCAACCGCTCCAATCCGCTATCGTCGGATGCGAGCGCAATCGCCAGCGCCAGATCGCCCGCAGCCGAGAGCCAGGGACCGTCTTCACCGCGTCCGGCGATAAATCGGTCTGCCGCCATCCGCGCCGTCTCGCGCATGATCGCAGCGGCGCGAGCGGAGCGAGCGGAATCAGCGCGGCAGATCAATTCAATCGATGCATTCATTTGCAGAAAAGCGTAGCCCGGCATCGTATGTTTGAGCGTTTCGGCCGGAATCTCTGGCAGCCGCGCCGATTCCGCCAGCGCGCGGTCGATATAGCGTTCGTAGGCTTCGGCGAATCGTTTTTCCCCGGTCAGACGCGCAGCGGCCAAATAGATCATCGGCAAACGCGCCGCTTCGTGGGGACGAACCTCCCACATTTTCATAATCCCCTTGGGGTCGATCTTGTCGTCGGCGGTCAGCGCGTTGTAATCGTTCTCGGCCGTGATGTTGGCAAGCATCCGATCGGCAAGCGCGCCGATCGCCGAAGCGATTTCACCTTTCATCGCCTCGTCGCAGCGTCCGCTGGTGGACCAATGGTACAGACCATGGACAAAATGGGTAATCTGGTCGCGGGACGAAAGCGTGCAAGCGCTTTTGCCGTCTTCAAGACACAGCCCGCGCGCGACAAAGCCTCGCTTGCGGTGGGCTGTTGCCAGATTGATCAGACCGCGCGCCATCTGCCGGGCGAACGCATCTTCGCCGCTGTCCACCGCCCACACAAGCGCAATCCCGTTCATAATCGCCGAATCTTCCATGCCGCGTCCGTAACCGAACGAGGCGGACCATTCGCGCCAGCCGTTGGTGAAGGAACTTGCGCGCTCGCAATCGCGCGGCAGACAGTTGTATAAAAGCGAGGTGCGCTCGCCGAAGAACTCCATAAGCCGCGCACGCACCTGACCGGACTCAGAATGCGCCGCACGCGCCGAGTAGCCGAAACCGGCGAACAGCACCACGATGGCGGAATATGCAACTGCTTTCGTTATCATGGCCATATTCTACCGAACCGGACGGATCCGCGGCAATACCCGTTCGGGTAGTGCCGCAGAACACTTCGACGCGTTCCGGCGGCCGTCAAACCAGCAATTCCCCTTCTATTTTCCCTTCGGCGCTTAGGCGCTTGACCAGCGCCGAGCCGACAACAAAGCCGTCGGCATGCATGGAGACGGTTTCAGCCTGCTCCTTGGTGGAGATGCCGAAACCGGCGGCGATCGGCAGTTTCACGGCCGCACGGATGGCATCGAGCCGGCCGGTAAGGTCGGGCGGCAGTTCGCTTCTCGCCCCGGTGATGCCCTTGACGGTAATTACATAAAGGAAGGAATTCTCTATGCCACGCGCGCTTTCGACAACGCGTTCAATCGGGGTGTTCGGCGCAATCAGCGGCACATAGCCGATGCCGTAGGGTTTGAGCGCGTCGAGCAGTTCGTCGCGCTCTTCGAGCGGCAGGTCGACCGCGAGCACCGCATCGATGCCCGCATCGGCCGCTTCCGCGGCAAATTCGCCAAGACCTTTTGAAAAGACGAGATTGTAATAGGTGAACAACACGAACGCCGTATCGGGGTGTCGATCACGCAGACGCTTGGCCGTGGCGAGGACCTTGTCGAGGGTGACGCCCTGGGAGAGGGCGGTGTAGGCCGCACTCCTGATCACGCCGCCGTCGGCGAAGGGATCGGAAAACGGTACGCCCAGCTCGATGATGTCGGCTCCGCCGGCGATGAGGGCATCCACGGCCTGCTCACTCTGGGATAGAGTCGGGCAACCCATTGTCAAATAGGCAACAAACGCGCCGCGACCCTCGGCTTTGGCTTTGGCAAAGCTTCTGGCTATTCTTTCAGACATTTCACAGACTCCTTTTCTTGCATTGGGGTGCAACCGGCGATCTTACGCCCGGCCGTGCGCCTTTTTGTAGGCAATGATGTTTTCCATATCCTTGTCGCCGCGTCCGGAAAGATTGACGAGCAATATCGCCTCCTTGGGGAGCGCAGGCGCACGCTTGATGGCCTCGGCGAGAGCGTGGCTCGATTCGAGCGCAGGAATAATTCCCTCGCAACGACAGAGCCGGTCGAAAGCGTCGATTGCCTCGTCATCGCAGATGACAGAATATTCCGCCCGGCCGCTGTCGTGCAAATAGCAGTGCTCGGGTCCCACGCCGGGGTAGTCGAGTCCGGCCGAGACCGAATACGTATCGATGATATTGCCCGCGTCGGTCTGCAACAGCATAGTCTTGGCGCCATGCAGCACTCCAAGGCGTCCGCCATTGATGGAGGCGGCGTGTTCGCCAGTGGCGAGGCCTTTGCCGCCGGCCTCGACGCCGACCAGCTTCACCTCGCGGTCGTCGAGGAAACCGGCAAACAGCCCCATCGCGTTCGAGCCGCCGCCGACGCAGGCGATAGCTTGGTCGGGCAGACGGCCGAATTTTTCGAGGCACTGCCTACGCGCCTCGTCGCCGATGACGCGCTGGAAGTCGCGCACCATCTCAGGGTAGGGATACGGACCGGCCACGGTGCCAATTACGTAGAAAGTGTCGTCGCAGTTGGCGACCCAATCACGCAAAGCCTCGTTCATCGCATCCTTGAGCGTGGCCGAGCCTTCCTCGACCGCTATCACCCTCGCACCGAGCAGGCGCATTCGCTCGACATTTGGGGCCTGACGCTTGATGTCGATTGCGCCCATATAGACGTCGCAGGGCATCCCCAGCAGCGCGGCAACGGTAGCGGTGGCCACGCCGTGCATGCCCGCGCCGGTTTCGGCGATCAGCCGCTTCTTGCCCATGCGTTTGGCCAGCAAGGCCTGGCCCACGGTGTTGTTCACCTTGTGCGCGCCGGTGTGGTTGAGGTCTTCGCGCTTGAGTACGATTCTCGCCCCACCGAGCGATTCGCTCAAACGTCGACAGACGGTGAGCGGCGATTCGCGCCCCACGTAGTCGCGCAGAATTTCATGATATTCGCGCTGGAATGCGCCGTCGCGCTTTGCCTGCCCGTAGGCCTCGGCCAGTTCCGCGAGCGGCGCCATCAAAGTCTCGGCGACATATTGTCCGCCATAAGGCCCGAAATGTCCGTTTGGTTTCATTGCATTATCTCCTTGAGTTTTTCACCTGGATTTTCCGCGCGCATAAGCGCGGTGCCGATCAAGAATCCGTCGGCGCCGGCTTCGCGCAGCCTGGCGATGTCGGCACGGTTCCTGATACCGCTTTCGGCAATCTTGAGTACTGTCGCTGGCAGCTGCGCAACCAACTCGGCGGTAATCGCCGGGTCGGTGCGAAACGTGCGCAAGTCGCGGCAGTTGACGCCGACAATCTCCGCGCCGGCGTCGAGCGCGCGCCGGATTTCGTCGGCGGTGTGGGTTTCCACAAGCGCGGCGAGCGAAATCGAACCGGCAAAGCGCAACAGTCTCGACAGCGCGCGGTCGTCGAGGGTGGCGGCGATTAGCAGGCAGGCATCGGCGCCGGCCGCGCGCGCGGCGAGCAGCTGGTATTCGGTTGTGAGGAAGTCTTTGTAAAGCAGCGGCAGCTCCGTCAACCCACGGGCCCGACGCAGATACTCCTCGCTGCCGAGAAAGCGATGCGGTTCGCAGAGAATCGACAACGCCGCTGCGCCATTCGCGTCATAGGCTCTGACGATAGCCTCAGGGTCGAAATCCTCGCGGATAACTCCTTCGCTTGGACTGGCCTTCTTCACCTCGGCGATGACGTTGACGCGCCCGGGAACGAACGCCGCGCGGAAATCCCGCGTCGGCGGCAGGCTGGCGATGCGCTTTTCCAACGCCTGGAAAGGCATCCTTTTCTCGTTCTCCCTGGCGTCTGTGCGGCGCGCCGCGCTAAGTTCTTCGAGAATATCCATTGCTCACTCCTTCCTGGAACCGGCGACCATCGCCGAAAGCTTGGCCGCGGCTGCACCGGAATCGATAGCTTCCTCCGCCATGCGCACGCCTTCATCGATGGTGGCGGCTTTGCCGCCGGCGACGATGGCCGCGGCAGCGTTGACCAGCGTGGCGAAGCGGAATGCACCGCGCTCGCTGCCGTTGATGACGCCGAGCGTAATCGCGGCGTTCTGGGCGCTCGTGCCGCCCTTGATGGCTTCGATCGGGAAATAGCGCCCGAAAATCCGCTTCGGATCGAACTCGTATTCCCGTATATTCCCGTCGGCGTCGAGTTCGGCAACGTGCGAAACGCCCGAAAGCCCCAACTCGTCGAGTCCGTCCGGACCGGTGAAAACGAGCGCCTTCTTCGCCTTGAACGTCTTGAGCGCCTCGATATAGATTGCGCTGGTCTCCTGGTCGCACACGCCCAACGCATAACGCCTCACTCCGGCGGGATTGGACAGCGGCCCGACGAGATTGAAAATCGTCCTGAACGGGAGCGCTCGCCGCACCGGCGCGATATGCTTCATTGCCGGATGGCAGCGATTGGCGAAGCAAAATCCGATGCCGTTGACGGCGATCGAGCGCTCGACATCGGCGAGATCCTGCAGGAGGTTGTACCCAAGCGCGGCGAGACAGTCGGCCGACCCGCTCTGCGAAGTCGAGGCCCGGTTGCCATGCTTGGCGATCGTAACGCCCGCGCCAGCGGCGACGAACGCCGCGGTAGTCGAGCAGTTGAACGTACCCAGTCCATCCCCGCCAGTGCCGACGATGTCGACGGCATCTTCCGGTGCGGATATCCTGAGCGCGACCGCGCGCATGGCCGTGGCCGCGCCGATCACCTCCTCGGCGTTCGGTCGATTCATCGCGAGCGCAGTCAACAATGCGCCCGCAACCACGTGGTCGATATTCTCGCCATTCATCATCTGCATGAACGCATCTGCCGATTCCGCCGCCGTCAAATGCCGTCCAGAGCTGACCTTTTTCAATGCGTCCACTATCATCGGCCAGCCCCCTTTTTTAGACGAAACTCCCCGACGATATCGAGAAAATTCTTCAGTTGACCGATTCCGTCGGGCGTGCCGATCGACTCGGGATGATATTGCAGCGATTCAATCGGCAGACATTCATGGCGCAGAGCCATAATTTCGCCATCTTCGGCCTCGGCCACAATTTTCAGGCACCCTGGCAGCGTCTCGCGCTCGACGGCGAGCGAATGGTAGCGCATCGCCTCCATTCCCTGCGGAAAGCCGCGAAACAAGCCCTGAGCGTCGTGCATAAGGCGACTGGTCTTGCCGTGCATCAATCGCTTGGCGCCAACGATCCTGCCGCCAAAGGCCTGGGCTATCGACTGGTGTCCAAGACAAATACCCATGAGCGGAACTTTACCTGCGAACGCGCGGATCGCCTCGAGCGTGACGCCGGCGGAATCAGGGTTGCCTGGCCCCGGACCGAGCACGATCGCCTCTGGATGCATCGCTTCGATCGCCGCGACATCGGTCTTGTCATTCTTCACCACCTTCACATCCGCACCGAGCATTCCCAACTCCTGCACGATATTGTATGTGAAGGAGTCGTAGTTATCGATCAGAACAATCATTTCTCCCCCCTCTCTTAGAGCGTCGCGGCGAATCGTGCCGCCGCAAAAATCGCCTGTGACTTGTTGATGGTCTCTCGATATTCCTTGGCGGGATCGGAATCGGCGACGATTCCGGCGCCCGCACGCATTACCAGCTGCCGCCCAGAAAGAATCATCGTGCGAATGACGATGGCGAAGTTCATGTCGCCGGTGTAGCTGAAATAGCCCGCCGCCCCGCCATAGATTCCGCGAGGGGATTTCTCAAGTTCTGCCAGCAGCTCCATCGCGCGGATCTTCGGTGCACCGGAAAGCGTGCCGGCGGGGAAAGCGGCCTCGAGCAGGTCAAAGGCGTCCATCCGGGACGCATCGAGCCGACCCTCGACGGTCGAGACCAAGTGCATAACGTGCGAATAGCGCTCGACATATGCGTAGCGATCGACCTTCACCGAGCCGATTTCGCAAACCCGTCCCAGATCGTTGCGTCCGAGATCGACGAGCATTACATGTTCGGCGCGCTCTTTCGGATCGGCCACAAGTTCACGTTCAAGCGCGGCATCCTCCGCAGCCGTCTGGCCGCGCGGTCTGGTGCCGGCGATAGGACAGGTGGAAGCAACGCCGTTTTCAAGCTTGACCAGTTCCTCTGGCGAGGAGCCGATCAGCGTCTTCCCCCCGAGTTTGAGGAAGAAATTGTAAGGCGATGGATTCACCATCCTCAGCGCCCGGTAGAGCGAAAGCGCAGGGATATCGGTTTCGGCGGTGAACTTCTGGGAAGGGACGATCTGGATAACCTCGCCGGCCTTGATCGCGGCCTTGCATTTGACGACGATTTCCTCGAATTCCGCCGCCGTCATCTCGGGTTTAAACGGAGTGATGGACGCCCCGGGCGCTCTACGGCGAGTCTCGACGTAATGAGCGATCGACTCGGCGGAAAGCAGACGGCGGAAAACCGCCTCGATCTCAGCCATCGTCTTGCGGTAGGTTACCGCCGCATCGCCATTCTCGACCCCCGCCACTTTTGAAATTACCACCGTTTGGCGCACGGCGTCGAAAATGGCCAGCGTGTCGGTCGCCAAGAACGACGCCGTCGGCGTATGTTCCTCGCGCTTGAGACCGACGCGCGGAACAAAGGTCTGGACCGCGTCATAGGCGAAATAGCCAATCGCGCCGCCTTGCAGACTCGGTAGCTCCGGCGCAGGACAAAACGGACGCTGCTTGACAAACTTGCGCAACTCGTCCATCGGATTGCGCCCATCGTTTTCCTCGTACGTCGCGTACGGATCGATGCCGAGATATGAATAACGCCCCACCGATTCGCCGCCCGCTACCGATTCGAGCAGAAAAACTGCCGCATCGTCGGCAACCCGCGTGAGCACGGACACTGGCGTTTCGCGGTCAGCGATAAATTCGCGGAAGACCGGCGTGCGTGCCCCGTTCGCGGTGCGCCGCACAAACTCGTCTTCACTCAACTGTTTCAGCATTTTTCCCTTTCCGGGTCCCGCATCAAAGAAAAACGGCCTCGCTTCCTTTGAAGCGGGGCCGTCTACTTTTTCCCTTGTGGGAGTTGTGAACAATAACCAGATGCACCTCGCTTCTTAAGCCAGGCGCCACAACCAATTATTGTTCTTAATGAAATTCATGCTTTTATGATACCATAAACTGGAGCACCCCGTCAATGGGGGCGCGCGGGTTACGCCGAAATGGTCCCTCGGATACGGCGCTGTTTGCGCTCAACAACTGCCAACTAATCCCGCTTGAACACGAAACCCCAAATCTTGAATAGGTACTTGAGATGGATGAGCGGCAGACACGACCAAATGCCATGGGAGCGCAAAGCGAGCAGGTCTTCTCGGTTGATCTCCACGTTCGACCGCCAGCCTGCGGTGGAGGCTCCCCCCATGCGCATCACGACCACGCACTCGGGCAAATACGCCGCCTTGAGCTTCGCGAGATAAAGATAGCGTAGCTCAAGCTCGAAGTCCGCACAAATGCGGTAGTTGAGCGAATAGCCGCCAAGCCTTTCAAAGCACTCCCGCCTCACGTAGAACGACGGATGCGGCACCATCGCGGCAAACCTAAACATCCACGGCCGCCATTTCGCGGCGGAACAGTAACGAACCGTCTTCGCCGCGCGCAATGCCTCAACAGACTCCCCTTCCCTCACAAACCGAATATCGGAATAAACGCAATCTACACGCTCTACACGTTCTACACGGCTAAATCTCTCCGCAATCCTCTTCAGTGTCTCGTCACTAGCCAGCACATCATCTGCATTCAATATCCCGACCACATCGCCCGTCGCCATCTTGATGCCTTTGTTGATAGCATCATACATTCCCTTATCACTTTCGGATAGCCATCTGAAAGTGAAGTTGGGAGTTAGGAGTTGGGAGTTGAGAGTTTTGTCGGCGTATTCTTTTA
>CALYTX010000050.1 GCA_945487985.1 uncultured Verrucomicrobiota bacterium
CAGGAACTGGTGTTGGTTCCATTTTAACTGCGAAAACGTTCTGAGCGACTACCGGCATTTCCATGACTGGGGGGAATTGCCTTCGCGCAAGCAGAATTCCTTCGGCAATTCGGAGATTTTCTACCTGCATTTGAGTGCGCGCAAGGGAGCGTTGAGCGAGGTTTTCACCCTTGAGGAAATCAAATCGCTCCTCGAGCGTTATTGCGAAGAGACGGTGTCCGACGAGGAACTTGCCGCCTCTTATATTTTGACGAACCGCGAGGAAGTGTGGTTTTTCTACGATGACTCGGTATGGACGCAATGGTTCAACGGACGCGTGCTGGCGGGCGATGATGAAGGCTACGCCTTTCCGATAGTGGGCGACATCAAGCCTGAATACAATGTTCGCGGCGCGGCGGCAGTGTGCCGGTGCGAGTCGAGCGTGGCGCCGACGGCGGTGGATGCACTTGCCAATCTGACGTGGAGTGCAGCTGCAAAGCCGTTCGGAACTGTCGAAAACTTCGCACTCGAGCGCGATGTCGTCACTGCGCTCAAATCGTTCGTGGTGCCGCGGTCGATGACCAATGTGCGATTGGTTGCGATAGACTCTGTCGGCGGAGAGAACCTTTCCACGGCCGATTTCGGCTGGGTGAACCACATCCGCCATCACCTTGGCGCGTATCTTGAGTACGGTCCGCTGAACGCGCAAGGCTGTTTCTATTGCTTGCAGCTTCAATCGTGGGAGCATGCGTCGTTTCGCCGCGAGGGCGTCATTTGGCTCAAATACAATTCGGGCAATTGCCGGCGCGGAACCGGCGGTCCCGGCGGGCACGGGGGGACGAGCCATGGACATTGACCGGAAGATCCTCTCGCGTTCTATGCGCGCTCAGGCGCTCGTCGAGCTGGCCATCGGCATGTTCGCCTGTCCGGGCTTTTTGCCTTCGTTCACTTCATTACTCTTGCCGGCCGCGAGCAACGGACGATTCGTGCACGCGCCAGGAAGGGGGCATTGAACGGTTTTGGTGGAGATGAATCCTATTCTTCCGCCTACGGGGGCGGAACGATTGCCGTTTCTGCGCTGGCGGCGGACGTGATTTTCGGCTCTTCCGAAGTAAGCGTGCGCGAAGAGGTGCATATCCCGGTGATGACAGTGCCGGAGTGAAAACCGCGGAAAGGACGACGGGGAATGAAAGATAATCCTTTTGTAGCGCGTCTTGGCTTGTTTTTCGACGATTTGCGCAGACAGCGAATCGACGGCGCTGCGGTATTCAGCGAGGCGAACATCAAGGCGCTGACCGGGATCGAATGCGATAATGCATGCCTGTTTGTCATGCCTGCGCGGCCGGGCGGCGAAGAGAAGGACGAGGTTGAGTTTTTCACCGATTTCCGCTATGTGCCGATGGTGCATCGCCTCGCGCCTTGGTTAAAGGTCCGCGATATCAAAGCTTTCAGCGGCAAAACGCCATTGACGATCGGCCGGCGGACATTCCGGAGGGTTGGATTCGAAAGTTCGATTCCGCACGCAAAATACGCCTTGCTTGCGAAAGTTTTTCCTGGATTTGACTTGCCGCATTCAGCAAAAGTCTATATGGCGGAAAATCCCCAGTCGCATCTTGCTCCGGGAGCGGAGTTTATCGACGTCCTTCCGGGAATCAATAAATTGCGTGCGGTGAAAACAAAAGACGAACTTGACTGCGTGCGCGCCGCTGCGGCACTAAACGATGTTGTCTGGACAGAGGCGCGCAACCGCTTCCGCCCGGGGATGACCGAGCGGGAAATGGCGCGCATCATCAAGCATTTGATGATTGACAAGGGCGATGGCGAAGCGTTCTCGACGATAGTATCGGTGGGGAAGAACGCCGCCGAATGCCATCACATGCCGGACGATACCGTATGGAACGGTTGCGAGCCGGTGCTCGTTGACATGGGCGTGAAACTCGACGGATATTGCTCGGACATGACTCGCAACATCGTCCCGGATCGTCAGTCGAGCCTCTACCGCAAAATCTATTCGCTCGTCCTGGAGGCTAATCGCCGCGCCATTGCAGCGGTCAGGCCGGGAATGAAAGCTTCCGACCTTGACGGGGTTGCGCGCCGCTATCTTGCGAAAGCGGGTTTCGGCAAAAAGTTCGGCCATTCGCTGGGACATGGCGTGGGCATTGAAATCCACGAAGCGCCTGTTGTCGGCAAGCGTTCGCAATATGTGCTCGAAAAGGGGATGGTGGTAACGATTGAGCCTGGACTTTACATCGAAGGCGTTCTCGGCGTTCGCATTGAAGATCTGGTAATCGTCGGCGATAAGGGCGCTGAGGTGATTTCCAGTTCGGCCAAGTGATTGTCCGTACCTGGCGTTTCGCCAGTATGGTGCACACGAGTTCGTTATTTTAAGCCGTTGTCAGGCCGGGAAGTCCAGGACGCTAACCATCATTCTTCCTCGCACGCCATAGAGCCGTTCCAGCGCGTCCGGGCGAGTACGTGATCGCGTCCGTCCGGCGATGAAATGCGATGGATAAAAACGCCGGGTTCGACTTCGACGCCCTCGGCGCGGACTTCGTTGCCAGCCACCGCTTCGGAGCGGAAGATGATCTCGAAGTCCGAGCAGCGCCCTTTCCCCTCCGGAACGGTCTCAAGAAGCCACTCGACGTAGTGGACGTTGTTTACATGGTGGTTGAGGTCGATGTCGACGCGTCGAGCGCGGAAGGTTTGCGCATCCGTGGCCTCATGGCAGTTCCAACGCAATCTGGAAAACGGTGCGTTGCCGAATACCGGCGGGCAGGACGTATCTACGCACGCTAAGACTGAAGGCGGAATTGCGACGACTTTCCGGCTTGACAGGTTGATGAGCATCCACTCGCTCGTCGCGATGCCGCACCGGGCGCCGTCGGCGGACCGGATCTCGAAGTCGCGAGCGGCGACGATGCGATGTCCGCCGCTGGGCCAGGTGGCGACGACGACTGGTTCCTCCCATCGGGGATAGCGGTCTATCTTCACCCGCATCCGCGTGAGCACCCAGGAGATGGTTTCGCCGGCGGTATCGAAGTCCGACCGGGAGAACGCTAAGGCCTTCGCGTTCAGGCTTGCCGCCTCCTGAAGATAATTGCAAATCGCAGGCAGGGTAGCCTCGCCGTTGGCGCCGCATTCATAGGACCTGACCTGGAAATTGTATTCACGGCCTGTCATCATGGCTTTTGTCCGTTGGATCAGAATGGTGTATGCATGACCGCGGCAAGTCTTCTCTTTTCACGCTTGAATTTCCGCGATATTGCAAGTGCGGGTATTATAGCAGATTTTCGCCAACCGCCACTACTCAAAGGTTGTAGGTTGTCGGGCAGGGGCGAGTTCGCCGCGGGAAAGGTGTGAAAGTGAAAGGTGTGAAAGGTGTGAAAAGTTTGAAAGGTGTGGAAAGCGGGAAGGATGTGATTGTAAATAGTTGAACCGCTTGCGCGCAATGATGTTGATATGGTAAACGATTGTATGGACGCGCAGAATGATGCGAACGGGTCTATTTAAAGCAACACCTGCTTTTTGGCTATTGCGTCGCTCATGGCCGCGATATCGGCAGGATGAATGTCATATAGCTATTCGACGGGATGGCAATTGCTAAAGTCTGTCTTTCCGCATCGGCAAACTCGTTTGTTTCCTCCATGCGCCACGGCTTGGGTTCACCGGGTCTCGCATGAAGTTTTACCTTCTCGGCCGGACAGGATACCGCGCGAATTTGCGCTTTGCCAGCTGGGCTGAATCCCGTAAGCCCGATTTTGAAAGTCTGCGCTTCATCGCGCGAATTCGCACAGAGGATTGCAAGCGATGTCCGCTCCGGATTTGTCGCCGCCACCCATTGTACTCCCTTTTCGCGTCCATCGTAGTAAAGCGCGCTTGCCCAGCTACCCCGATAGTCCCTGATTCCGCGCGCGAGCAGCGACTCCTTGATTCCTTGATTGCCGTTCGCACCGGAATTCAGAATCACTGGATGATCGACGAGCGCATCGGTGTAAAGACGAAAAAGAGGCCCCGAAGGCCCAAGCTCGATGCGCGCACGCCCATTGCCATTATCGTCGGGATAATTCTTGCACTTCCCATCCCACTGAACCTGCCACTCCTTGCCGTCGGAGACGTAAAATCCACCCGACAGCGAGCCGATGCAATGGTTGCACACCCCGTCCACTTCGGGACGCGTCAACACGGTCAGCATGTAGTGCGCCTTCCAGAGTGCCGAAAAGAACATCTGGTGGCAGCGGTTGTCCTCATCGGACCGTTCACGCCATTCTGTTATCCATGCCTTCTTGTCCTTGATCTCGGGATACACCTTGGCGAAATTGGCAATTCGGTGAAAGCCGCTCAAGGAACATCCGTAAGCGGCGTTGGCACCGTAGAAATGGTAGATAACATGTGTAATGTCTTCCAACACCGGCTTCATCGCCGCGACAAACCGCCCGGACCACTGATTGAGGCGGCTTAACGAGAATTCGCCCTTCGCCTCGCACCATGTCATGTCCTCGCACCGAGCACGGACGGCGGCGATATCGGGGTCGTTCTGGCGATACTCGGCGAGCGGCATTCCGATTTTCGCATCGGGCCAAATCTTCTTCATCTCCGGTACGATTTCGCACCAACGCCTTCCGTACACCTCGGGATCTTTTCCCCAGTACGGCTCGTTGCCGAGTTCGAAACCAGCAACCTGGTCCGCAAATCCGTTGTCTCGAATCCACCGCAAGTAGTCGCAAACCGTTTTTTTGACGATTCCGATTTCGCTTGTGTTCACTCCCTTGGCGACATCGGTCCAAACGCGATATTGCTCAAGGCAGAGAAAAACCTTCATACCGTGCTTCTTGCGGAACGAAAACCAGACCTTCGGATCGTCGACAAGCCCTTCGCTGCGGCCAAAGCGCTTGCGGATGGTCTTGCGTTCTTCATCCGACCTCGCCTGCGCGAAGGCCATGCCGATTTGCCACCTGTCCAAGGAGTTCCATTCCTTGACAAGCCGCGCTCCGCCATCGCGCAAGGCCGCCGCGAGCTCGTCGCCGCACTCATGCCACAAGGCATGAGCCAGCGCATCGTTGAATTCAAGCATCGACCCCGCGTAGCCAAGGACTGGCGCGGCAGACGTTTCACGAAGGTCTCGAATGAAATCCTTGGACGGATCGATTCGAAGCGCAAACGGCTCCGCCAGGGACACCCCGCAAAGCATCAAACCTGCACCTAACGAAAGAAAAGTCCTCTTTGCCATATCATCTCCATTTACCTGTCTTTGCAGCAAAAACGCAAGTCTTCCTTTTCGCCGCCGCTAGATTACGGGGAGACAAAAACAACGTCTCCGATACGTCTGATCTAATGCAAAACCACACTCACCCTCTTGAACCGCAGGATTCCTCTTGTCGTTTCTTTGACTGGTCACGGAGCCCTTGTCCAGCCATGCTTTCCGGCGAAATCGAGATAGACCTTCCAGTCCTCCGGAGTGAGACCGTGCTTGCCCTCCCGTATGTGATAATTGCAGCGCGACTTGTCTTTCCACGCTTCGCGTGCAAGAAAGAATGAAGCCATTTCACCGGGAGGACATGCCCACGAATCCTCCCAGGCGCTACCGACGGCAATAAGGCGGGGCGCAACTGCCCCGAGCAGCCAATGCTGATCGAAGGGCAGCTCGTAGTCCTTGCCCGACCACTTCTCGCGGCACTGCGGAGCGAACCAGTGAGGGAAAACGCGGGTGATGCGCTCGATCGTCTCGCCGCCAAGATTGCGCGTCGCCATCCGTGCGCCGAAGAGTCCGGAACACGTCGGACACACCATGGCGAAGCGCTCGTCTGTCGCGGCTGCCCAAAGCGCGGTCTTTCCGAGACGCGAAAGACCGACGACGGCAAACTTCGTCTTGTCGGCCCACGGCTGTGTTTCGAGCCAATCGACGCATCGACTCGCCGCATGTGCCCAAGTCGAGATGGCGCCCCAAGAGTTGGACGCGCGCTCAATGCCGTCGAGAACATGCGCATCGTCTTTCAGGACATCATCCACGTTGAAGGTCATCGTTGCGTAGCCGCGCGGCACAATGATATCCACGGGCCAGCGAGAATCCTTGCCCTTGTGCGCCAGGAGAAAATCACGAATCGGCGTCGGGAAGCCCGGCATCACGAAAACGGGGAACGGTCCCTCGCCATCCGGCACGTATGCCGTTGCGGTGAAGTTGGTAGTGCCGAGCGGCGTCGGGGTGTTGATGCGCACCGTCAACCGTCGCGATGCTGGCGTATCGATTTTTTCTTCACGGAGAATCTTCTCCTCGCGTATGAAGCCGGAAAAATCCGGTTGAACCCCATAGACGTTCTCGGAAAAGAACTCGATAACCCGTGCGCGGTCTTTGACGAGCTTCGGCGCGCGCGAGCCCGGCTGTGTCTCCTCTACAGCAAACGAGGTGCCGGCGGCCAGAATCAACGAGGCGAATAGAATTCTATGCATAACACTCCCTTCTCAACGGACAATAATTGACAAACCAATATTGGTCGGATACCACTCGTAGCAGCCGATATCAGGCGCATCGCCTACGACGCGTGGTTCGCCTGCAAGATCGACCGACGAGGCGTCCATCCACGCGACAGTCGCGCCCGCGTCGCGGCAGGCACTCTTCTTTAGAAGCGAGTAGTCTCCTTTCGCGGCATCGGTAAACTTCGGATCGTAGTCGCCGACCTTGTTTCCGTTCACGCCGTCGACGATGTGCATCGCGGGCGTATCGCCTTTGTCGATCGACGAGAAATCGTATGCAGTATCGCCATTTTTGAAGTTTGCCTCAAGGCAGTTACTGACGAGCATCCAGTCGGCGACGGAGAGGTGCGAGGTCTTCCAGGACACAGAACCAAGCATGCCGCGGTTCCCATAGAAGACGCAGTTCGTAACTCCCACCGTCCCCTGCCTTGCCGCAAGCGCACCCCCGACATCCTTGTTGGTTCCGCCGACTGTTATCGTATTTTTCGCGAACGTGCAGTTCTCAATCGAGATGGCAGCGGCAGCATTTGCAATCCTTATCGCACCGCCGTCATAGGAATTCTTCGCAATCTCTGTCGTTATGCTGTTCTCCGCAAAAAGGCAGTTGCGCACATAGCCAGATACTGCGGCGCTTATGGACAACGCCCCGCCGCCGCACGAATCATTGCGGTTGTAGACCTGGTTCGCGCAGTTGTTGGTGAACACGCAACTTTCGATAGCGAGCACCCCTTCATGCGTCAGGTGGACAGCCCCGCCGTACATGCCCGTTGTGCGGTTGTTCTCGAAAACGCAGTCGCGGCACGACAAGTTGCCGACCTTGGCGATTGCGCCACCGCCATTGATGCTGGTGTCGGCGTTGATGTTGCCCGAGAAGACACAATTCGTCGCGGCGAATCCATAGAGATTGTACGCGGCGCCCGGGATAATCCCGGACGAATTCTCAAACCTGCAGCCAGTCGCCCACGCCGACCACCCGGGCTTGACGTAGGAATCGTTGACCGCAAACTGCCCGTAAATCGCGGCTCGTTTCTTCATGCCCGTGAAGCGGCAATTCGAAATAGCGTTGAAATCGCACTGGACGAAAATGGAGATGTTTGAGAAAGTGATGTTCTTGAACGAGTTCGTGACCCCACCGCGAACGGAATAGTCGGCACTGTCGCTGTCTGGGGCAAAGACAACCTTCGCGGGGTCTGCGGGCGAACCGTCTGCCTTTACGCCCCGAAAGGCAATGTTGTATAGGCCGTCCCCTTGCGAACTCGTGCGCTTGAAGATATACGGCTCGTCGCTCTCCTCGAACTCGTAGACGTCGCCTGAACGGAAGAAACCAGACGGGTTGTTGTTCCATGTCGTCGAGAAGAGCGCAAAGTCGCTGTCAGTCGGCGTGAAGCGGAATGTCCGCGCGCCGGTCTCGGGGTTTGTCGATACGATTCTCGCGTGCGCGGGAAGCACAACAAGACAAGATACAAACGCGACAAGACACGCGCTTATCCTATAAAATGTCCCCTGTGAAAACATCCGCTTGCGAGCAGTTGCCATGACACCTCCCTCTCATAGTGTTTACATTATACACTTTTCCACACTTTCATTCCACCCCTCAAATTGGGGGGGCAGGGGCGACGCATTTCACCGCTTGGTAATCTAATCGTCAGCAGAAAATCTAAATGCGTCGGTTAAGGGAGAGATGCGCGAAATGGTGTTCTACACGAACAACTTCGAGTGGCGCGCGCCCACGGTCGCGGGGCTGTACGAGGCGAGATGGGCGCGGAATGGCTCGCCGCGCATTTCAGGGAGTGGTACGGCAAAGACGCGCCGA
>CALYTX010000051.1 GCA_945487985.1 uncultured Verrucomicrobiota bacterium
CGGCGTAAAGGCGATGAATTCGCTCCCTGCAAACGGCGTTTCCGAAGGCGAAATCGTTTGGGAAAAAACGCACAATACTCAAGGCGGCGCTAAGACACTGACGACCAACAAAGCGGACTTTAAGGTCATTTCGTTCGACTACCCCTCGGTCTTCTTCAGAATAGCAGTTGACTTCTCAGCTGAATAACACAGGGACGATCTTTTACACCACACCAATAAATTCATCATAACAAAGAAAAGGTTCTATCACGGACGATACGGATGCAATTCAGGCAATTAAGTGATTCAAATCGGGAAGGCGTGGTTTCGAGGTGGCGAATAGAGGTAAAGAAGAAGCAAACAGGGGCAGGATCACGCTCCGCCAGTTCGCCGCAAAGCACGGACTGGAAACCGATTCTTCTTCTCCCTGATTATCATCTGCAAGTTCGGCTTCGGTCGGACATCGTCTTGCCGAACGCGCCGACTGCGTAAAGCAAAAGGATGCTTGATGCTACCAACTACAGTTCGAGTTCCAATCCCGGTTCTCCGTCAAGTTCATTGAATTCGCCCGAGGAATTCGCTTTCATCTTGCCGCGCTTCTCGCCGGCTTGCTGAGCACGCTTCTTGGCATATTGAATCTTGCGCTGCTCTTCCACCACATCGTAACACTTGGCCAACTCTCCCCACAATTCCGTAGCATAGAGCCAATCTTCGCATTTCTCCGCCGCTATCACCTCACGCTCGTAGACGCGGCGCTTGGAGGCGCCATCGCCCCCCATTCCGGGATGGACGCGCTTGAACGCTTTGAGAGCCTTCTGCCATTGTCCAAGTTCCATGTGCGACTGGGCAATCATAAAATTGAACATGGACACGTCGCGCTTAATGAACTTCCCAGACTTCAAACTCTCGGTGCCGAAACGAATCGCCTCCGCGTAGTATCCGCCCTCGTAATAACCCTTGAGGATCGAATCGACCACCTGTGCGCGATCGGATCCGTCGACATCTTTGCGCTCAATAATAGGTCTGGCCGTCTTCTCGGCCGCCTGAAGCTTGTCGAGCGCAATCTGCTCCTCGAAAACCTCCTCGGAAAGAATCGCGCGCACCTTAGCAAGTTTCAGTTTATTGCGTCTGGCGAGCGAAAAGCCTCCAGACTTTATCGCATCGTCAAGAGTTTTCACCGCCGCATCCCGCATACGCAACTCCGACTGCATACGGGCGAGCGCGAGCAGTGAATCGAGGCGCTCCTTCACTGGCAGTTCCTTGTCGGCGTAAAGTTTTGCGAAGGCATCCATCGCTAAATCATAACGGTTGTTCTTCTCGAACTCACGGGCAAGCGCCATCGTGATTTTCCGTCCCTTGCCGTAAGTCATCGCTGGTAGTTCCGGCGCGGGCAGAATCGGCGACGGGTCCGGCGGCTGGGGTCCCACCTTGGACACGAGGCGCTTGATGCGCGCGACAACTTCACGGCGGAAGGAAAATAGATCAAACACCGATTCGGGATCAACGCTGTCCATCCACTTGATTTCACGCTTGCCGAGCGCAACCGTGGCAGGATCCTTGCTCATCAAGGCCGCCTCCGCGCGCATCCGCAAAAGAGAGAGGTAGCGCACATCATCAAGAGCCTCGCGCACGCCCTCCCACGAGATAGTTGAAATAAGCCCATCATAGGTCAAATGCACAATCCCGAACTGGCAATACGAATCGTGAGCGACCGAATCGTTCCAGCGGTTGTAACGGTCGCAACAAAACTCGTACTCGTCGAGTCCGTCATAATCGGCATAATAATAGCGCAAACCCTTAGTGCGGCGCCAGACATCTGGACACACCGGACCGGTAAAAGGTCCGGCATAGGTAAACACCCTCGCGCCAGCGCGATGCCACTTCCATGCTTCATACGGGCTGCAGATCGCCGCGGCCGCATTGCCCGTGATGTTCCATGCGACATCTTTGGCAACGGCGGAATCGGTCCAGGTTCCGCAACCACCGCTATGGACGATTTCCCAGAACGGATACAACCCTACATTCAGCCCAGTGCCACATTCGTCGACACTGCAAAAAAGGCAGTTGTGGTGTCCGAGGTACTTATCCATGACCGCTACCTGACGATTGAAATACTCGCGGTATTCCGCAAGACATTCTTTGAATAATTCAGGATTCTTTTCCGGGGTCGGCTGCTCGACACCGGGCGAACGAAACACCCACTTGGGCGGATACGATCTTCCATTAATGAGCTCCCGGCACGCCATACCTTCTTGTCGGAAGATGATTAGTGAGCGCACGGACAGATCATCGGTTGAGTCGGACATGAACTCGCCCGGTCCGGACGGATTATGAACATTGTGCTCGACAAGCGAGCGCGCTATGGCGCGAAGCTTCGCCTCGGCAACATCAAGGCGCTTGGATCCTTTCAGCAGCCCTGCGAGCGATGGCACGCCCATCCAGTAGGAAACATATTCGCGCGATGTATCGTAATGGGTTCGGGCATACGGCAATTCAAACGGATAAACCTCCAACTCCAAAGGTATGTCGGCAATAGGCTTGCCGGCGGATAAAACCGACAGCTTTCCACGGTATATGCCGCTTTTGGCGTTCGAGGGCACCTTCCATGTCAACCAATATTGTTGGCGGCGGTTCTTCTTTAAATCGAACGGAACGAATTTTTGCGTATCGCGCACAGGGTGCAGCGAGTGGTCAAAGCGCGAGTCGCGTCCGCGCCGGCTCATATTCATATACACCGTTCCGCTTGGGTAGTCCCCTCGCAGATAGTTGACTTTTTCCGTCTCGTCTACTTTGACGAGAGTGTCGTCATGGAGAATCATCTCATTGATGAGCTCGGGCTTGTCTACAGCCCCTGCCCACGAATTCCACCAGCGTCCGCCCGCTCGATACCAAACCTTGACCTGCGCGAAATCTGCCGCTGAGGCGGGAATCGAAACACCGTCAGGCCCTTGCAGTGCCGAAGGACGGAAATCCACTTGCGGCAGATCGCTTCCAGGAACGACAACGAAACTCAACGACTCGATTTCGCCGCGGGCGGCGGCGGCGGAGAGGATATTGGTCTCGACGCCGCCCGGCGGATCGGAATCGGGAAGATATGGTTTCTCGCCGTAAGGGTCGACCCATATCAGGCGGAACGCCGAGGCGCAAAGCAAAGCCAATGTATTCATAAATCAAAATCCTCCAACTCATTCAAACCCGATGAGGCGTCCATTTCAAACATGTCTGGCTTCTTCGCCTGAACGGGGAGTTTCTCCTTGACGGACGCGCTTAGGCGCACTTCCCGACGGCCGTCTACCATTTTCAAATCCACTCGGAAATGCGGCTTGGGATAGGACGGCGAAAAAGTCCGGTATTGCGGGTCGAAAATCACTCGCTGATGTAAAATACCATATCCGCGCTCGTAGCACGGCCGTAGCCGGAAGCCGACCGTTACCCACATCTTGTCCGTAACCAGCGAAGGCGCCCGCGGTTCTGGATACGCCGGTCGCGCGTCGATAAGCAAGTCGTAGAAGACGGTTTTCTTATCTTTTGTCTTGAGCTCGAGCCTAGTTTTAACGAAATCGGCGCAGTTGGTGAAAGTCATAACTATGTTCTGCGTGGGCAAATCGCAATAATCTGGGTCTTCAAGACATGGCTGGACGGGCAGTGTTCCCGGAATATCGCCTTTGGCTGCGTATTCTATGCATTTCGCACGCAGCACATCGCAGTCGATACGCGAAAAATCGACAACTGAAAACCACCAACCCACCTTGTTGCCGCCAATCGCCTTGAGCTTTTCCGCCGCGGCCACGTCTGCCTTGGCTGCCGCGACGGCCGCCTTCCACTCGGGTGGGTATTTATCAAAATCCTCCAACCACACACCGTCTGCATCTTGCGAAAAAGGTATAAACCCCACCGCCCTGCGAACGAATTCCGGCTCGACACCTTTATGGTAGCGATAACGCGCGTATACCTTGACGCCCAGTTTGCGGTAGGTAGCCATCATATGGGGCGGGGGAATTTCGCGCGTAACGAGCGAGGCAATCTCATCGCAGGAATTGGTAAAGGCCTTGACGATATCATCTTCAAACAGAACTGGCTCGGCCAGCTTGTCGGAATTGGGATGAAGAAACGCGAACGACGATAGCAGCGCCGCGGCGAAATTGATAGCGATCATTCGGGATTTCCTTTCTCTTCTGGCTTGAGCACGACCGATTCGACGATGCGGAATTCGGCTGGCTTGAGCGTCACCAGCTCTTTGTCGCCGAACTCGTGCAAGACGAACTTGCGCTCGCGTTCATAGTCGAGATTCAACATGCAGATTTTGCCAGCATCTGGGAAATAGGAATACACTATCCAAGAACAATCTTCGTCGGGGTCTTCGAAGTCGCTACCGGTGATGTAGACATTCCCGCGGCCAAGCTTGGCCGCATAGCGGTAAAGATAGCCGACCATACCCACATCGGCTGTCTGCGCCCCGCAGCCCACGTCCATATTCGCCGCGGCGGGATACGCCCAGAAATTCATCAGTAGCACCTGTCCCTTGCCGTTTCGGCAGCGCAGGATGAACGGATCGCCGTCTTCGTCATCGACAGCAAGCGCTTGGAAACTCTCTTTAGGCGCGACATATTCAAGCTTGCCCAGCGGCAAGCACATATAGCCAAATCTGCGGCGCGCGACGAAACCCAGACAATTCGGCTCCGTAGAAGGCCCAGTTGCCCAATACCGGCGCGTCGTCCGCCCCGTAACCCTCAATCCGCACAGTTCGCTCAAATCGCCTTTGTTCACTAACTTTTCCTGCGTCAATTCAGTATACTCGCGCCGATCGTCGGTGGAAAGGTGCGAGAGCGCAATAACGAGAGTGCCACCGCCTTTGACATAATCGCAGAGAATCTCGTATTGCGCGCTCGAGCAAGTATTCCAGCCCGAGAACATCAGTACCTTGTAATTGGCAAGAAGATGCTCGGCGGTAATATTGTCGCAAGCGAAAGAAGCTATATCGCAAAGACCGTACGGAGTTGCCGAGAAATGGATGTTCTTATTCGGCGCGAACATGGGCGGCATGGGCATCAGCGACCGGCGTACCGTTTCCCAGCTCATCTCTGGCAGTCCGTGCATCCAGTTGGGATTCTGCCGCGCAAGCGAAAACGCCGCGCACACGGCCTGCCCGGGAATATAGCGGCTGTCGCCAAGATCGAGGTTGCCTTTGGCAAGCGCCCAGGTGGCCTCTGGCTGGCCTTTAGGCACGGGATGGGCTTTGCAGAATTCATAAAAATCGGCGATTGCCTTGCGGTATTTGCGCGCGACAGGAGAACGGTAGTCGATCATCGCAAATCGTTTTTTCGCCTCGGGCATCGCTTCTTCGACCAGCTTACGGAACTCTTCGCTGTTTTTATCCGCCGACAATTTGCGCCCGAGCACTGGCAATTTCGACATCGGTGAATCTTCGCAAAGCGAACTTTGCAACTGCCAGGTCCCGCTTTCATTGATGATAAGTTTAGCTCCGGTCATATACTTGAGCCGCAATGCCGTTGTAAGCGACTCCATCTTGCGGGGATTGGCGTGCGGCAACCAGCTATACCACTCGTGCGCAAGGTGTGAACCCCACAACGGAAGATGGTACTGGCGGTAAAGTCCCCGTCCCAACGCAGAAGCCAAAGTCAAATCGCCGAACGGATAATCTTCTGTACACGGAATTTCCACGCCCGCGGCGACCTCGTAGTCAAGCGAGAAATTCGCTGAAGTTGCCATCACATTACCCCATCCGTCGCTATGAAGGCGCTGAACATGGCGATAAACGCGGTTCATATACTCCTCGGCCAGCGAGCCGAGCGTGTTCCCGCGACCATCGCGGTCGTTCAAAGCGAAATTGAAGCGCTCGCCAAAATCATAGCCTATCCACTTTGATCCAAGCTCGGCCGGAAGTTGCGAAGCTACGCCCCCATCGCCGGCAGAATAAATGCACATCGAATACAGTCCCAGCTCCTTCGCCCGGCGAGCAAGACGCAGCAGCCGTTCGTTGCTCTGCCAAAACTGCAACGTATTGCCCACGCCTTCCTTGGCGCAAAGTTCCACGGCCGCCTCTGCGGAAAGCGTACCCGGCTCCCAATAAGTGAAACAAAATCCGCCGCAGATCGGCTTGCCGAATTCCGAATACACGCCTGAACCGATATAGGCCCCGACATCGCCCGGAACCGGCGTCTTCCCAACCTGCCGGCGCGGCCGATTGACAATCTCGGCGATGGCAAGCGGCTTGCCGTCTTCGCCCGCCACGGCCGAATACACCATTGCCGCAGCAACAGCTCCAATTACTGCCAAATGTTTCATTTCCTTCGCCCCCGAATTCGCCTATTTACGCAACCTCCGCGATTGCCAGACCAACCAGCATGCTAACGCAGGAAAATTGCAATTACTCAAGCCCCTTGGTGTTTTTGCCATCCAATCCGTCCCTAACTTGCGCTCGTCGCAAGTTCACTCTATATATTATAATCTTTCTCGAACGGAATGTATAGATATACCACGGTATAGTCCCCGTGAATTGAACCATAACGTCCTTACCATCGGCAATGCGGAGCCATAATGCAGGTTAGTCAATTGCGGGGCTGACGCCAGAGACGCGCTCATTTAACCTGTTACTGACGCGACGGCGGAACTCCTTTACTCCTTCGTGATGCCATGCGTCAAGCGTTATCTTGGCATCGGCAAGATAAAGGCACATTATCCGTTTCTTCTCACAGATGGAATCGTCAATCTTCACGATGTCGCCGTAGGAATACCGCCGTCCGCGCCACACGAAGCCTTCGCTATCGAAAACAAAATCAAACTTCGCACTACGCAACAGGCGACAACCCACCACCGCGGCAGCCAGCAACGCCAGCAGTGAAAAGCCATATTGAGAATGCGTCTTCTGCCGTTTAAATCCGTCAAGATCAAATCCCTCAGGCGGCTCACTTCCTTCGATTGAGATGTAAAGTTCTCGCGCGGGCATAGAGGGGTACTTGACGACACCGTCATAACCGAACCAGACGGCAAGCGCAGCCATCAACACCACAACAAAAAAGTGGCGTTGAGCGTATTCCTTATTCAGCCTGAGTTTCATGCACTTAATTATACACCACTTAATGGCGAGGATGCAACTTGTGGATCTCGGCGAATCTGGTCGCGTCAACATGGGTGTAGATTTGGGTGGTGCCGATGTCGGCATGTCCAAGCAATTCCTGGATGGCGCGAATGTCGGCTCCGCGCTGAAGCATGTGCGAAGCGAAGCAGTGGCGCAGAACATGCGGCGAAATACGCTCAGGCGCCAGGTCCGCAGCGACTGCACGCTGGCGGATGATTTTGAACACGCCCTGCCGGGTAAAGGCTTTGCCCAATCGAGTGAGAAAAATGTGTCTCTCGGCGAGATTGCCGCGGACGAACGCTCCGCGAGCTCTCGCCAGATATACCGCGAGCGCGTGCGCCGACGCCCCCGAAAACGGCACCAGCCTTTCCTTGGATCCCTTCCCCGCAATGCGTAGCAGCTCACCATCGGCCACAAGATCGTCGAGATTCAGCGCACAAAGCTCCGAAACGCGAAGCCCTGCGCCGTAAAGCATCTCGAGCATCGCGCGGTCGCGTAGCTCGATCGGCTCGTCGCCGTCAATGCGCTCCAGAAGCGCGACAACCTCCTCTTCGGAAAGAATCCGCGGCAGCAACCGCCCTTTCTTCGGCGCGGCGACCAATTCGGCTGGGTTAGCAGGGACAACCCTCCGATCCTTAAGATAGCGCAAAAAACCCTTGATAGCCGCGATGCGCCGCGCACGGGTGGCAGCGGAAAGACCCAGTCCGCGAGCGGCACGCAAATAACCGTCAACATCTTCAAGCGATATCTCGGCGCAAGATCGCTTACCTTGCGCCTCCATCGCCGCCGCAAACGAGCGTAGGTCTCGCTCGTAGGCCACAACGGTATTGGCGGCCATCTCGAATTCGAACCGGAGTGCGCCGGCAAACAAGTCTATCTCATCAGCGAACACTTCAGGTGCGCGAAATGAAATCATTGATAAACGCGTTCATCTTCGGCTTGGCGGCGGACGAAGCGGCAATCACTTCGTCATGACAGAGCTTCCGTCTGGAAATGCCCGCGGCCAGATTGGAAACAAGCGAAAGGCCCGCGATTTTCATGCCGCAGGCTTTAGCGAAGACAGCTTCTGGAACGGTCGACATCCCGACGACGTCGGCGCCTTGCGCCTTGTAGGACTGAATCTCGGCGGG
>CALYTX010000052.1 GCA_945487985.1 uncultured Verrucomicrobiota bacterium
AATGATTCATCAGCCATGTCGGACCGTGCTCGCGCACCATCCGCGCGGCCAGCTCGCCCACGCGCGGATCGCTCGAGCCGGCCGGCACCTTCTCAATGGCGCCAGCGCCGAAAATCGCGGCCGACATCTCGCCAATCGAGCGCAGGAAGATTTCGCGCGCGATTACCGATGCTGCGGCCACGGCCAGATCGCTCTCGGCCTTATGACGCTGCACAACCTCGGCTTGCCGACCGCGACTCTTCAATGCGCGCAAAATAGTCGCTTGCGTAGGGGCAAACTGGTCGACAACCACACGACCGATACCAGGATTGTTCTCCAGCAGCGTCTCAATCGCCGTGCCGTGTGCCCATGCAAGCATGCGGTTGATATTCTTCATCTTCGCATAAAGGCGGTTATAGGCCGCCGGCGCGAGTTTCACCACCGCGTAGCCTTCGGAACCGAGCAGGGCGCGCAACTGCCGCCCGGCCTCGAGCACTTGCACGTCGGACATTCGCTTGCAGTCTTTGACCTCCAGTTTTACGCGCCGGTCCAAACGATCTAAAAAAGTGAACTTGCCAATCGCCTCGGCTATTCGCTCGTCGATATAGGCACAACACACCACGAGCGGACCGAAAAAATCGCCCTTTCCCGATTCATCGCTGCCGGCGTGGGGAGCGAGCGCATCAGGATCGAGCACGCTCTCGTAACCAAGCGAGGCTGTTCCCAGAACTTCGGGTTCCAACGTGAAAAGAACGAAATCTTCGGCCTTCGAGCCTTGCACGCAAAATTTGCGCTTACCGTGCCTTTCCTTGGCATATAGCGTTGCGTTAAAGCCGTTGCCCTCATACGCCCACAGCGAATAGGGTCGCTCGCACCGACGGTAATTGCCGCAGCTCATAATCGCGCCCAGCCGATCTTGCTGCTCAACGCTCAGCTCGTATGTGTAGCTGCTCGCCATCAGCAATCGGTTCCGAAACGAAACTCAGTGGAAGACTTGTAGACCTCGCCAGGTTTGACGAACGTGGTCGGCCACTCGGGATGGTTCGGAGAATCGGGCGCGTGCTGGGTTTCGAGCGCAACGCCGCAACGGAACGACAGATGCTCGCCGCCCTTTGCTGTTTGGTTGTAATCCGACCAATTTGACGTGTAAACCTGAAGACAAGGCTCAGTAGTGTAAACCTCGACCGTACGCCCGTTCAGCGGACAAGTAAGTTTGGCCGCAAAAATCATTTGCCGCGGCTTTCGGCCTGTGGCCATTTGACCTTTGTCGAGCACCCAGTTGTGGTCGTAGCCGCGGCCGATGGCTAGATCTTCCGATGGGGCATTGATCATCTCGCCAATGCGCATACCCCGCGTGAAATCGAACGGCGTTCCCTTGACCGCACGAATTTCGCCGGTGGGAATCTGACCTTTATCGGTTGGAGTAAAAGACTTGGCGGCGATTTTCAGTATATGATCTTCTATCGTGCCGCCGGCCTCCCCCTTGAAATTGAAATACACATGCTGCGTCATGTTGATGGGCGTAATCTTGTCGGTTGTGGCCTCGTAGTCGACCCGCCAGACGTTCTGAGCCGTCAATGTATACGTCACTTTCGCCTCAACCCGCCCCGGGAACCCTTCGTCACCATCAGGCGAAACGTGGGTGAAGACGATTCCCACGCTGTCGCCTTTGACAAATGGTTGCGCCTGCCAGACATACGCGTCCCAGCCGCGCTGACCGCCGTGGAGATTGCACCCAATTCCCCCTGGGGCGTTGTTGAGCGCAGGCAGTTTGATTTTCTTTGCACCAATCTTGAAAGCACCCTTGGCAATCCGATTGCCGTAACGCCCGATGATGCATCCCCAGTAGGGATCGCCGCTGTCCCAGCCGGCCGGCGAATCAAACCCAACAACTACATCCTTCAGCTTGCCTTTGCGATCGGGGGTGAAGAGCCGAACAACCTTGCCGCCATAGTCGCTTACCTCGAGCACGACGCCACCGGCGCCTTTTAATGTGAATTTCTTCGCTTGCTCTCCGTATTTGGTCACGCCGAAATCACAGACGCTGAACGATGGTTTGGCCATATTGCTTTCTCCAATTGATGTTAGTTGTATTATAGCACAAATGCTCCGTTAATGCGCTTAGAGAACGCGCGCGAGAACCCGCTCCTCAGCCCATAATCAGCGTAATCCGATGCACCCCCGAGTCGAATGTCGCGATGCGTGCGCAACGGCGGGCTGTTCCGACCAAACACTGCTGCGAAACGTCTTTCCCGTCGATGGCTACGCTCTTGATGCCCGTCTCCACGGCATGGGGGTTTTTCACTTCGATTTCGTAGACGGCGCCGCGGAAGCGGCGACGGACCTTGAAGCCTTTCATCGTCGAAGCAATCGCCGGATCGCTCACCAGCGCATCATAATCGGGTTTGACGCCGAGGATGAACTGCGAAACGGCGTACCAATTCCACGCCGCCGTCCCCGTCAGCCATGAGTTTTTCGCTTCGCCCGGACGCGCCGCGTCCTTGCCGGCGATCATCTGCGAATAGACGTAGGGCTCCACCTTATGAAGTGCCGAATTCGCTTCGGTGTAGCTCGGACAGATTTTCGCGTAATGCCGCCACGCGTCGCCGCCGCGCGCACAGAGAGCCTCGGCGATGATTATCCAAGGGTTGTTGTGGCAGAAGATGCCGGCATTCTCCTTGTAGCCGGCAGGATAGGTGGAAATCTCGCCGTATTCGACGACGTACTCGGAAAACGCCGGCTGGTTGAGGACGATCCCGTGCTCGCACTCGAGGAATTTCTTCGTGGAATCAAGAGCGCGTTCGGGCATGTGCTTTTCCCGCCCTATCCCCGCCATCGCGCACCATCCCTGCGATTCGATGAAAATCTTGCCTTCTCTGTTTTCCTTCGAACCAACCTTCTTGCCGAAGAAATCGTAGGCGCGCAGGTACCATTCGCCGTCCCACCCGTAACGCTCGACGGCCTTCTCCATCGCCGAGACCGCCTTCGTCGCGCGGGCAGCCTCGCGCTTGTCGCCGACTCTGACGCAAAGCTCGGCGTAATCCTTGCCGCAGACGCAGAAAAGCCCGGCGATCATCAGCGATTCGGCCTTGGATCCTTTCGTGTTGTTTTCGGTCGTCTGGAACGATTCGTTCGGATCGTGCGAGAAGCAGTTGAGATTGAGGCAATCGTTCCAGTCGGCTCTGCCGATAAGCGGCAGACCGTGCGGACCGCGATTGGAAAGCACGTGGTCGAAGCTCGCCTTCAAATGCGCCATCAGCGTCTTTTCGCTGCCCTTGCGGTTGTCGAAGGGAACCATCTCGTCGAGAATCGAAAAGTCGCCCGTTTCCTTGAGGTATGCGACCGTGCCGAATATGAGCCACATCGGATCATCGTTAAAGCCGCCGCCGATGTCGTTGTTGCCGCGCTTGGTGAGCGGCTGGTACTGGTGGTAGCAACCGCCGTCGGGGAACTGGGTAGAGGCGATATCGATGATGCGCTCGCGCGCCCGCGCCGGAATCTGATGGACGAAGCCGACGAGATCCTGGTTCGAATCGCGGAAGCCCATGCCGCGCCCGATGCCGCTCTCGAAGAACGAAGCCGAGCGCGACATATTGAACGTGACCATGCACTGGTACTGATTCCAGATGTTGACCATCCTGTCGAGCTTCTCGTCGCCGGAGCTCACCGAATAGACCGACAACAGCCCGTCCCAGTACCGCTTCAGCGCCGCGAGCGCCGCATCCACCTTCTCCGCGGTGGAGAAAGCCTTAAGCACCGCCTTGGCGGGACGCTTATTGATCACGCCCTTCCGCTGCCACTTCTCCTCCTCGGGCAGTTCGACGTAACCCAAGACGAAGACGAGATCCTGCTTCTCGCCGGGCTTGAGCGTCAAGTTCAGATAATGCGAGGCCACCGGACTCCACCCGTGGGCGATGGAATCGGAGCTCTTGCCCGCCATAACCACCTGGGGCTCGTCGAAGCCGTTGTAGAGCCCGAGAAAAGCCTCCCGGTCGGTATCGAAGCCGTCGATCGGACGGTTAACGCCATAATAGGCGTAGTGATTGCGTCTCTCCTTGTATTCGGTCTTGTGATAGACGACCGATCCTTCGACCTCCACCTCGCCGGTGGAGAAATTGCGCTGGAAGTTTTCCATGTCGGTCGATGCATTCCAAAGGCACCATTCGACAAACGAGAACAATTTCACCTTCTTTGTCCGCATGGACTCGTTTGAAAGCGTCAGCTTGACCACTTGCGCGCGGGTGTTCAGCGGCACGAACATGAGTTGCGAGACGACCAGGGAATTCTTCGCGCCGGTTATGCGCGTATATCCCATGCCGTGGCGGCACTCGTAACGGTCGAGTTCGCTCTTGCACGGCTTCCAGCCCGGATTCCAGACTTCCTTGCCGTCCTTGACGTAGAAATACATCCCGCCCGCATCCATCGGCACGCCGTTGTAGCGATAGCGCGTGATGCGGCGGAACTTGGCGTCTTTGAAAAAGCAATATCCGCCAGCGGTGTTGGAAACGAGCGCGAAGAAATCTTCGTTGCCCAGATAGTTGATCCAGGGCCAGGGCGTTTTGGGATCGGTGATCACGTATTCGCGATTGCCGTCATCGAAATATCCAAATTTCGTTTTTTTCATTTTAGTGCCTTGTCGTTCGTTCGTGCCATGCCGACGCGTGCGGACCGATGCCGCCGCCACTTATTGTTCGTCGTATGCGAAAATCCGTACGGGACCGACCAGACCGGAAGGAGCCAGCGGAATGTCCGCCTTGCCGGCGAAATAGTCCCAGGTGGCGAAAGTGATGCGTCCGCTCGGGCTATTCTCCCCTTTCAGCAGCCAATCCGGAAAGCGCTTGATGCCCACCCCCTGGGTCTTGCCGCACAGCGGCATTGAGGTCGAGTCGTACTCGACGTCTTTCGGAAGCTTGTTGTCGCCGATCAGACGGTTCATCCAGCAATTGGTGACCTTGACGACGAGGCGGTTCTCGCCTGGCTTGAGCAATCCGGTGACATCGATCTTGAACGGAGCGTACCAGACTGTGCCAACACGCCGCCCGTTGAGCTCGACTTCGGCGATGTCGCACACCTCGCCCAGATCAAGTTCGGCGCGGACGCTGCCGTTGTTCCATTCGAATTGCGTCTCGTACGTTGCCGTTCCCGAAAAATACTTTATGCCTTCAACCTTGTTTGACGACAACGAGACAAGCGACGAGATTTCAATTTTGCCCTCAGGCGCTCCGCGCAAAGGCTGAAAGGAAACAGACCAAGGCGAGGCGATGTCCACGCACAGCGATGGGTAAGCGATCTTGGCCGCCGGACGGAACTTCCCGGACGATTCCGCCGCGGAAAGATTGAACACCACAAACGCCGATTCGTTCGCGCGCAGGACAAAATCTACGCGCGTGCGCCCGTCTTCCGGAATGAACTCCCAGACGGGCGCAAGAAGCTTGCGGCCGTCGCCCGGGAACCAGATTTGCGGAGCCTTGCGCGCAGGATTACGGTAAAATGCCGAAAGCGCAATATCGCGATCGGACTTGTTGATGACCATGTAAAAGCGATCCTCTCCCTCGACGCGTCCAAGCGCCTGAATAGCCTGGGCTTCCCCCTTGCACGAGCCGGCCAGCTCGAATTGCGCCTTAATGCCGAGCTTCGCGAGCACTTCCGCGCGCGACATGTTTTCGAAGAGCCGCCCCTTCCTCCCGGGAGGTGCCGTCAACAGCCCCTTGGGCGCGCTGATTGCGGCGCCGTCGGCAAGAAGGCGGGACAGCTTTTCCAGCACCTTCGGCTGGGTGTAGTCGCCTTTCGGGTCGAGAAGCATCACCGGATAGGTTCTTCCGGAGCTTGCAACCGTTATCCGGCCATCGCCGCCGACGGAAACTTCCTTGAGGAAATCGACCGGGCCGATACCATCGTCGGTGAAATCCTCCGTGTACCAAAGACCTATCGCATCGGAATCCTGCATACCTCGCTGCATCATCGCCTGGCATCGCTGCATATAGCGGTACATTGCCTTGCCAGGCTCGAACCAGGTCTGGTTCTCGCCGAAATGCGTCCCCCAGAAACCCATCGAGAATCCTGGCTGGTATTTCGGATCGAGCGGCTGATGCACCCAATGGTGCAGCGACATGCGGTTGATGCCCTGGACGAAGGTTATGTCGATTGAGCGCTTCAAATGGCGCGGCGCAACCGACCAGTGGTCGCTTTCCGGACAGGCGGTGAAGCTTTCCGCGCCGACAATTCCCCTGCCCAGCGCCCTGGCGACAGGTCCGCACATCCACGCAGAGCCACCTTCGCCGCAACCTCCCCACGCCACCTGTCCGTGCCAGAACTCGGTCATCGGCACATCGCATCTTGCGGACGCCTCCCACATGTCAAAAGGACCGGTGTACGGCTCGAGATGCAGTTCGTAGCCGCTGGCGCGGACACGCCGGAAGGAAATCTCGTAGTATCGTTCGGTGTATAGTTCGCTGACGGTACGATCCATGTCGCGTTTGAAATTTTTATTCTCCTCGGCGGCGAACGCCCCGTCAAGAGCCGGCAGCTTCGGCAGCGGATCGTATCCGCGCCGCCGGGAAAACTCTTCGCGGAAATCGTCCGTCCAATTACTCGGACCAGCCTCGTAGCTATCGATCAGAATATGAGTAAAGCCAGGATTGGACGGCGGAACATGTCGCAAGAATCCGCCGAGCACGTTGTCCCAATGGTGATTCATCGCCGCTACAGACATTTTGTCGGCCTCAAGGGCTATGTCCTCCATCTCCGGCGGCGCAGGATGGGTGCGCTTGCCGGTCGAGGTGTAACCGAAGCGGTAGACCGTATCGCCTACCGTCACGCGGCCGATGTCGCGGTAAAAGCCGCGGAATGTCTCCGGCTGCGGAAGTTCCACCTCCGCGGCAGTTTTTCCGGCGGGGATTTTCGCCTTGGTCCACACCACCTTCTTCATCGACTGGTCGGGCCGGATCCACGGTCCGCCGGCCGTGGAATAGCCGGTGCAATTGTGCGCACCGATCGCCAGCCCCAGTCTTTTCGCTTCGGCGGTCGCGAAGCGAAGCATTTCCCAGTATGCTTCATTGCGATAGGTGAAACCCGGATATAGCGAGTTTTCCATCTGGTCGGACGTGCCCTTGGACTGGATGTTGAACATTGTCGCCCCGCCCAGTCCGGCCGATTTCATCGCCTCCAGATCGCGGGTGATGCCGCTTTTGCTCACATTGCTGCCGCACCAGTGCCACCACGCCCAGACGCCGGCGCCTTGCGGCGGATTGTCGAAATCTTCCTCGAGCGTGCGGGCGAACGACGCTTCGATCGCCAGCACCGCAGCGGCGACGAGCAACTTGGACAATTTAGCGTTTTTCATATCCTTGCATGAATTATTGCGCCATTTTAGAAACTGCAAAGAGATAGGCGTTCTGGAACATTCGCATCCATGGCCCGTTGATCTTGAACACGCCCGGGTTGTAGCTGAGCTGGCAGGCCCTGAATCCGCGCTCGGGGTGGGGCATGAGGATCGTTGCGCGCCCGTCGGCCGTAGTAAATGCAGTCTGCCCGCCTATCGAACCGTTGGGGTTGTAGGGATAGCGCATCGTGGCATTGCCGTAATTGTCCACGAAATGGGCCGCGCAGACCCCCGGGACGAAACCGTCGGTCCAGACGCGTCCTTCGCCGTGCGCAACGGCGACCGGAAGAATCGAACCTTCCATCCCCTTGAAGAAGATCGAAGGCGACTGTTCAATCTTGATCGTCGAATACCGCGCCTCGAACTGCTCAGAGATGTTGCGCACGAACCGCGGCCACCCCTCCGCGCCGGGAATAATCTCCTTGAGCTGCGAAAGCATCTGGCAGCCGTTGCAGACCCCGAGCGAGAAGGTGTCGGGACGCGAGAAGAAAGTCTTGAACATTTCCCGCAGGCGATCGTTGAACAAGATGGATCGCGCCCAACCCGAGCCTGCACCCAAAACATCGCCGTAGGAAAAACCGCCGCAGGCGACCAAACCCTGGAAATCCTTCAGATCGACGCGCCCGGCAATCAAATCGCTCATGTGGACGTCAACCGACTCAAATCCGGCAAGCGCGAACGCAGCCGCCATCTCGATATGTCCATTGACACCCTGCTCGCGCAAGA
>CALYTX010000053.1 GCA_945487985.1 uncultured Verrucomicrobiota bacterium
GCAATGGAGCCGCTTCTCGAGAGCGCAGCAACAACGAAGGGTTCTCGCGTAGCTCATTGGCCAGTTCCCGCAGGCTGCCAGCGGCGCTGTTGAGATTATCCATCATCTCCCCAATCGCCGAACGCTGGCTTTCGACAATCGCGTCCGCACTCGCGGCGAGATGCGAGGCGGAAGACGCGATCGAACTCAAATTGCTCCAGGCCGAGGCGAAATCCATCCGGTTAATCTGGTTCATAACCTTAGTGGCGGCATCTGAAAAGCCTTCAAGCATCGATGGTTCCGGAGGAACAACCACGGACGCCGGCCGCCAGGATATCGGAGCCGGCGGCCGAGCCGCGACTCCGGCGCGCGGCAGATTGAGCTCAATCTTGGAAAGGCCCGTTATTCCGCTGGAACTTACCGTCGCGCGCAAGCCGTGTCGAACAAGTTCCCGCAGGAAGTCTTCACTGTCGGCCTTCTCCCCTGTGTGAAATCGCCGGCAGTCGATTGCCATGCGAATGACGATTGTCAGCGCATCCTTACGGTCGTAGGAGTCGTAGGCGCTCGCCACGAAGGTAATGTTTTTCACCGTGCCAATTGTAACGCCGCGAAAATTCACCTCGCTACCAACGCTAAGCCCCGTCACTGGATGCTCGTAATACGTCTCGCAGGCAAGCTCGTCGCCACTGTCCACAACGCCGCCGAGGTAGACGAGCGCGGCCACAATGGCCACGATTCCCGAAACAAGCGCGAAACCGATCTTCGCGTAATTGGCGTGGTTAGAACTGGACATTGTCTTCCCCCCTATTGAAAAATCTTCTCACAAAAGCATCGTTGGACTCGTCGCGGAGCTTTGCCGGCGTGCCAATCGCGATCATCGCCCGCCGCGCCTTGTCGAACATCGCGCAACGATCGGCGATTTTAAAAATACTCGGCAACTCGTGCGTCACAACAACGAACGTCATCGCCCGCTCGCGCTTCAGTTTGAGAATTAGATTGTCGAGCGCCGCGGAAGTCAGCGGATCGAGTCCGGCGGATGGTTCATCGAGGAAAACCACCTCTGGCGAAAGCGCCATCGCCCTCGCGATTGCGACTCGCTTTTTCATCCCGCCGGAGATTTCCCCCGGCATCTTGTCGGCCGCGTCGGCAAGCTCAACCTCCTCAAGCAACTGGAGCGCCCGTTCGCGACGCTCACGGCGGCCAAGCGGGGAAAACTCCTCGAGCGGCAGCATCACATTTTCTATGCATGTCATTGAACCGAACAGCGCCCCACTCTGATACATCACGCCAATCTTGCGACACAGCGCGGCGCGATTCTCGTCGGTCCATTCCATCCCCGCAATCGCCAGTCGGCCGCCAAGCACCGGATTGAGTCCGATCATGTGCTTCATGATAGTCGACTTGCCGCATCCCGAACCGCCTAAAAGCACGAATACCTCACCGCGCGCCACCGTGAAGGACACATCCTTGAGAATCGTCGCCCCAAGGTAGCCAGCATCGACATGTTCAAGCTCGATTAAAGGTTCCATAGATAGCACAACACCGCCAATATTCCGTCACTTGCGGCAATGGCCACGATTCCGCCAACCACAGCCGAGGTCGCTGCCGAGCCTACTCCATCGGAAGTCGCCTTCGTGCGCATACCTTCAAAACAACCGATCATCCCGACCAGCAGACCGAAAAGACACGATTTGGCCAGCCCGAAGCTAATCATAAACACGCTCGAGGTTGCCTCCACATGCTGCCAGAAGACTACCGGCGGAACCTTCATCAGCCGCAGCACCAACGCGCCTCCGGCCAGCCCAGCAAGCTCGAGCACGATTGTCAGAATCGGCATCGCCATCACCGCCGCGGCCACTCGCGGCAACACGAGAAATCGCACTGGCGGCAATCCCATGGTGGCAAGCGCGTCAAGTTCCTCGTCAACCTTCATCGTACCGATTTCCGCAGCGAACGCACTGCCCGAGCGGCCGGCCAGGATGATAGCCGTCACGATCGGTCCGAGCTCGCGAAACAATCCTATCGCCAGCATGTCGGCCACATAAACCTCCACCCCGAACATCTGCAGGGCAGCTGCTGACTGAAACGCGAGAATCATCCCGAGCAGCAGCCCAATTCCCGCCGCGATTGCCAAACCATCGTACGCGGCGTGTTGGAAGGCCAACGCGAAATCGCCAAAGCGGAATCGCCGCGGGTGGAAAATCGCCGAAACGGCCGCCGCGGCACTCTCGCCAAGAAATGCCATCGCCACGGCGAACGCCTTGCGGCGCTCGTGCGCTTTCCTGCCGACGCTCTCGAAGAACCCCATCAATCAAAGCCCCGACAGCGCCGATGCAATCGCACTGGTGAACGCCATTGAAAATGCCGCGGAAAAATTGCCATCCTTAACGGGGGCCTCGCCTCTGCCGGCGACGCAGGCCTTCGCCTCGCGAACATCGAGCAGCAGCAATGAAAGCGAAACGACCGCCTTCCTCTCGCCTTCCTGTCGACAGTCGAGAGCCAGTTCGCCGACGACAACCTCGGCGAGCAGACTGGTGCGGGCCGAAGAACTGCCGTGGAAAACTCGAGCGAACAGCCCTGAGGCGGTCATCGCATCTGCGGCCGCGCCACGTAAAAGCGACGCGGGTTGTGCCGCGAAAACATTGCAAGGATCGAACGCCATCGAGCCATCGGCGCGCAACACACACAGCCGCGTGCCGTCATAAGGAGCCCTAACCACCACTTGTGCGAGCCTCACCGGACCAAACCGCGGCACCGCCGCGGCGAATACCGGTGCGGGGTCGAGCGCGATCGTCCAATTCGACGGCGGCTTGGGCGCTGGAGCCATACAACCGGCCACAGCCAATGACATCAACGCCATTAGACAACACTTGCCCATCGTCCCCTCCTTTTCGCATTCAGCCGTACGGCTCGCGGATACGTAGCGTTTCGATAGCAGCCGCCCTGCCAGCAGCCAGATCGAAATCAACAATTGCCCCTTCAAGCACCGAAGGCCCTTCGGCCACATCGAAGCGCGAGGGCATGCCAGTAAGAAACTTTCTTGTCACCGGCTTCAAGTCGCGGCCGATGGACGAGATGTACGGGCCGGTCATTCCTAGATCGGTAAGATAGGCCGTCCCTTTCGGCAGTACGAGCGCATCGGACGTTTGCACATGCGTGTGAGTTCCGACCACGGCCGCGACGCGTCCGTCGAGATAATGCCCCATTGTAATCTTCTCGCTCGTGGCCTCGGCGTGGAAGTCAACAAATACCGGCACATTCTTGGGGATCTCGTTCAGAACGCGGTCGGCTGCCTTGAACGGACAATCGGCGGGATTCATAAAAACCCGCCCCTGCAGGTTGACGACCGCAAACGAAAATGTCGGCATGACAATCATCCGCCACCCTTTGCCTGGACACTCGGAAGGATAATTCGCGGGCCGCACCACCTGTGGCAGCCGATCTATTTGTCCGGCGAACTCCTTCTGTCCCCAAGTGTGGTCGCCCAGCGTAATCGCATCCGCACCCGCCTCGACCAGTTCCTGGGCGAGCGCCGCAGTAATACCCGAACCTGCCGCGCAGTTTTCCGCGTTGACGATTACAGCACCAATACCCAGCTCTCGTCTGAGCCGAGGTATCTCGCGGCGGAAAATCTTCCGTCCGGGCGAGCCGACCACATCGCCTATCATGAGAATCTTCATCTTGCCGGATATCCATTCTGCAACAGCCAGGCCAATGCGTTGCGATCACCGCGCGCGGCGCGCGCGCGCACCTTCCAAACAGTCGCCATCGTCGAATCCTTGCGCTCGCCGCCCACGCCCAATTCACAGCAGGTGGCAAGATTCTCCATCGCCGGCGGATACCCCAGCCGCGCGCTGCGCCGATACCACTCGCCAGCCGCGTCGAGGTCTTTTTCCGTGCCGTCACCAAAGTAGAGACACATCCCGTAAGCGTTCATCGCCTCGGCATTGCCGCTCGCAGCCGCGTCGCGAAACAACCCAACCGCAGCGGCAGCATCCTTCTGCACACCTTCGCCACGCTGAAGACACAGCGCATAATTGAGCTGACCGTAGGCATTGAGGAAATCAGCGCTGCGTTTGAAGTATCGCGCGGCGCGGACGAGATCCTTCTCCACGACGATGCCGTCGCGGTAGAAGCCGCCGAGGTTGTTGATCGCCTCCGGGTGATCCGCAGCGGCGGCACGCTTGAACATTTCTAACGCCTTGCGTGAATCGGGTTCGGTGCCGTAGCCGCGTTGGTAGCACATTCCGAGGTTGTAGCACCCGTTGGGATCGTTCGCCTCGGCCGCCTGCCGATAGCAGGAAAACCCCTTGGCCAACTCTCCCTGTAAGCGCTCGGGGTCGAGGGAGGGATCGGTCAGTGCCTCTGTAAGCAGTAGCGTTCCCCACGCATTGAGCGCCTGCAGGTTGCCGCCCTCGGCGGCCTTCTTGAGCATGGTGCGGTCGTTGTTCTCGAGCGAAAGCAGATACCACGCCAGCGGATTGCTCTTCGTCTCGGCCAGCTTGCGAATCTTCTCCCGCGACTGTTCAAGATAGAATTGCCTGGTCTCATCGGAGATTCGCGCTTCGCGCGGCGCGTTGGGCTCCTCGCAAATCATCGCAATGATATACTGTTGCAGCGTCTTCCCAGCGGCGGCATCCGCCGCCACGAGTTCTGCCGCGGCGGCGTATTCCCGAGGCGACCCGCCCGAGCGCGAATTCAAAAGCCGCACTATTGCCTCGTATCCCGGAGACGCCGGCAAGGCGATGGACGGCAACAACGCCGCAAGCAGAATCGCCAGCACCATCTTCATGATGTGCGCCTCCTGAACGGGGTGAAAGGCAGCGAGCCCTCACGCAAAAAGTCCTTATGTTCATGCCATGCCTTCTTGCGTGCGCACACCGTGAGCGTGCGCCCCATGCGACCGAAATACCACCACTGCGGTCGGCGAATGGAAATGATGTCGAAACCCTCGCGAATCACTCGGTAGATTTCCGCAGGCGTGACGCCTTCCTGCTTACGCGTCCGTTCGTTGACGGTAAAAAACAGGAATCCGTCGGCGCGCAGCACGCGATTGGCCTCTCGGGCCAATTCTCGGTTCACCGCCGTTCCGGCCGCAACGACAATGTCGAACTGGGCATCTTCAAACGGAAATTCTCGCATCGAAGGAATCGACATCCAAACGCCACCGCGGAAGTTCCGCAACCGATCCGACACCGCCGGATCGCCAAAACCGACATCCAAGCCGGCGCGGATGCGCCGGCAGCGTGATGCTATCTCGGGAAGAATGCTCGCTACAGGCATATCTCCGTTTCCGTCCGGTTCTCCATGTCCTTAATCCGCGCCTTGCCGGCGGCAATGTCGTCGGGACCGATAAACACCGCCTTGGCCGCACCGCCAGCATCCGCGCGGGAGAAAAACTTTTTCGGCTTCTGCGCCTTGAGCGCCAAATCCACCCGTTCGCCCCGAGCGCGCAGTTTCGCGGCGAGCTTCACCGCCGCTGCGCGCTGGCCGATGTCCATGAAGCCGACGGCCACTCCCCGCTTCGCTTTCGCCGAACTTTCGCCGAAGCGCGCTTTCAGCAGTTCGGTAACGACCACATCGCCAAAGCCCAGCCCGACCGCGCCTGTCGGTTCGCCGCCGATGGTGGTTAGCAGATTGTCATAGCGACCGCCGCCGAAAATGGCGCGGAACTGGCCTTGGGTGTCAAAGCATTCGAAGACGATTCCCGTGTAGTAGCTGAGCCCCCGGATTACGGCGATGTCAAACTTTAGGCAGTCGGCGAAGCCCGCCGTTTCGGCAAGCGCGAACAGCTCCACGAGTTCAGGACAGCCGGCGTACGATTCCGTTTCCATAATCGCAAAAGCAGCCTCAACCTCGCGTTCATCGAGTCCGCCGTCGCGAAGCATCGCGGCGATTTCCCCGTCGGGCATCTTGCCGCGCTTGTCGAGCGCGAGAAAAACCTGCGCGTGCTTCGCCGCGGCGATGCCGCTGGCGGCGAGCAACTCGCCCAGGAATTTGCGGGAAGAGACATGAACCTTGAAATCGGCGGACGAAAGCCCCATGCGGCGAAGCGCATCACAGGCCGCCCCGAGCACCTCGACCTCGGCCAGAACGGAATCCTCGCCGATAATATCGAGATTCCACTGGTAATGCTCGCGCTTGCGTCCCTTGGTCATGCGTTCGTAGCGGAAGCATTGCGCTATCGTCGTCCACTTAATCGGAAAGGACAATTCCTTCTGGCGCTGCGCGACCATGCGCGCAAGGGTTGGGGTCATCTCCGCGCGGAGCGCAAGGTGGCGATCGGACTTGTCGTTGAAGTGGTAGATTTGCTCACCGACCTCTTCGCCCGCCTTGCGCGCCAACAACTCGTAACTCTCGACCACGCACGCATCGTACGGTTCAAACCCCGCCGCCTCACCAGCCGCACGGAAAGCATCAAACACCTTATTGCGCCACACCATATCTTCGGGATAGAAGTCGCGCATCCCGCGTGGCGGCTCGAAACTGATTTTCTCTGCCATAACAAGTCGTATTATAGCAAAAATTTTCTATGAATTACGAGAGAGTCCCGCTCTGGAGTTTTTGGGCCTCTTCCGTTCCCTGTCTTTCTTCTTCAGGTCGATCATCCACCTCGACAGCCTGCCTTTCCAATTTTACTCACGAGATTGTACAACTTGTGCGGCGGTGCATCAACACCACCACGCTCCATTTCTATGCGTTTTGGTATAATAGGGCTATGGCAAATGAATTTCAGATACGAAGCGCCCGTCTTGCGGACGCAGAGAAGATCTTTTCGCTAATCCACATTAACCGGGATCTGCTGGTGCCGCGCTCGATGGGGAACATCGTCGAAAACATCGACCGCTTTCTCGTAGCAGTTTCGGGACTGGATATCGTCGCTTGCGCTTCGTTCCAAATCCACCCCGAAATCGGCAAACCCGAGGCCGCAACGGTGGAAATTCAGTCCGTGGCCGTACGCTCGCCATACCGCCGCAGAGGCATCGGGCGCAAAATCATTGAGGCCATAATCGCGCGGGTGGCGGCGTTCAACCCCAAGGAGGTGGTGGTGCTCACCTTCGCTCCGGAATTCTTCGCGGCGCTTGGCTTCCGCGAAATTCCCAAAACACAAATCATGCACAAGCTCTACACTGGGTGCATCAACTGCACGAAGCATACCGACCCGTTCACCTGCCCGGAAATCGCGATGGTACGCGGGATCTGACGAACAGCGGCTCTCGTCAATCGAACTTGTAAGTCTGCCCCGGCAACGGCGCAATCGCGTTGCAGATACCCATTTCGGAGAGAATTTGCCGCATGGCCGCAACCTTCTCGGGCTCGCCGTGGACGGCGAAAGCGTGGCGCACGTTATCCTTGACCTCACCAATCCAGTCCATAAGCCCCGAACGGTCGGCATGTGCCGAAAGCGCATTGATAACCTCGACCTGCGCTTTGAGCTCAACTTCCTCGCCAAAGATCTTCAGCGGCGAACGCTTCTCAACCACTCGCCGACCGAGCGTGTTCTCGGCCTGAAACCCGCAAATCAGGATGATGTTGTCGGGATCCTGCACGCAATGTTTGAGATGGTGTAGCACCCGCCCGCCCTCACACATGCCACTGGCGGCGATGATGATCATCGGCCCCGAGGTATCATTGAGCGCCATCGATTCTTCGGGCGAACCTACGAAAGTCATCCCCGGATACTCCAAGGGGTTCTTGCCCTCGGCGATCATGCGCTTGGCTTCGTCGTTGTACACCTCGCGATGATTGGCGTAGATCTTCGTGGCCTTCTGCGAAAGCGGAGAGTCAATATAAACCTTGACCTCGCGTGGCACCTTGTTTTTCTCGCGCAACCGGTTAAGATAGTAGATAATCTGCTGGGTGCGCCCGACCGAAAAAGCCGGAATGAGCAGTTTCGAGTTGTGACGGTCGATATACTTCAGATACCGCTCCAGCCGCATTTCCACATCGTCGGCACAGGGATGGTAACGGTCTGCATAAGTCGATTCAACAAGTAATATGTCCGCCCCGGCAGGATATTCATACTGGCGTAGAATCGGCTGATTGGGCTGACCGAGATCG
>CALYTX010000054.1 GCA_945487985.1 uncultured Verrucomicrobiota bacterium
CGAAGGGTAGTCGGGCGCGGCAAATCGCCCGAGCCGCGGCAGGAAGAGACGGGGGGATAAGGGTGGAAGGCACATCGGCAAGCTCCGCAGCGGCGGCGCCCCTATCGCGCCCGCCTACACGGAAGGCGTAGGCGGGACCAAGCCAAACCCTCGAGCAGCAAAATGGCGGCATCACGGAAATGGCAAAGCGGCAGCCGGACAGAAGAAGAATTCTCGTGAAGGGTCGGAGCGAATCGAAGAGTGCGATTGCTCAAGCCTATCTTAATGGATATTTGAGCGCGGATGATTTTTGGCGTATTCGTCTTTTAAGCGCTCGATCGACACATGCGTGTAGATTTGCGTCGTCGAAAGCGAAGCGTGTCCGAGCATTTCCTGTACGCTACGCAAATCGGCCCCGGCGTCGAGAAGATGGGTGGCAAAACTGTGGCGCAATTTGTGCGGGCTCGCGTCGAGAGGCAAATCCGACTCGGCAAGATAGCGTTTCATCCGCCGTTCGACGAATCGTGCCGTAATCGCCTCGCGACGGTCGTTGAGAAACGCCGGGCTGTCGGCGGTGGCCAGATCCAGATCGAGCGTTTCGACCTCATGGCGCAGGCGGATCATGGCCGACAACGCCTTCGAGCCGAGAATCACCAACCGCTCCTTGCCGCCTTTCCCCTTGACGATCAAGGTGCCGCGGCGGAAATCGATCTCGCCCCACTTAACGCCAATGGCTTCGCTGATGCGACATCCGGTCGAGTAGAGAAATTCGAAAATCGCCGTGTCGCGGGCAGCGGCGTGGCTGTCGATTTGGCCGGCGGCGAGCGCTCTTTGCGGACACTCCAGGAAGCGCGAAAGATCGTCTGCGGAAAGCACTCTGGGCAGCTTCTTGGGCGCGCGCGGGCCTTTCAGCGCGGCAAAAGGATTGGCTGCCGTCTCGCCTTCGCGGCGAAGGAAGCGATAGAAAGCCCGCATGGAAGCGAGCTTGCGCCTGACCGTTGTAGGGTTGGCTCCGCCACGGATGAACGAGGCGAGAAAATTGCGCGCATCGGTATCGTCAACATCCATCCATGGGTACGGCCCCTTCGTCTCTGCACCCCATTTAAAGGCGACGAACTGCGCCAAATCAAGCATATATCCCTCGCGCGTCAGTTCGGACGCGTTCCGTTCCGAGAGCAGAAAGGTCTCGAAACGGCCGGCGAGAGGATCGGCGGCGGTGGCGGGATTAGGCTTTACCGCCACGCCTGCCCCGCTTCTTTTTCGCTACCGTCTTGTCGGACGCCTCCGCCGAGCTGTCGATCACCTCGGCGGTCTTATCCTCGCTTGAAGGAATCGATTTGAGCCCCAAGGCCTCGGCGTTGGCATCGTAATCGGGAATTTTGTCGCGGTAGGCCACGGCCACGCGACGCAGCGCCATCACCTGGCGCGGACTCAAAGTGTGGCGGCGGGCAAACTGCTCTTCGAGGCTTTCGACGAAACCCTTGTCGTCATAAACTCGTTTACCCTTCTTCGCCGGCTCGCGCCAGTCGCTCACCGATTTCATCAGCCGCAGCAACCCTTCGATCGCTGGATCGGCCTCTTTGGCGACGAAACCGCCGGGAACATACTCGGCCAGGCGCTCGCAGATTTCGGCGCAATCGGGCAGGGAGCCAGCATTCTCGCCAACGGCGCGTGCGAGAATCTGAAATTGCTTCTGCGAAAGCGCGCGACCACGGTCATACTGCTCGTGCAGGCTCTTAAGAAACGGATTTTTCGTCATTCCGCCAATACGGTCCATCACCTCAAAGCAGTATTTCACCAGCTCTTCGTCGGCCTTTTGCGCCACGATAGAGGCGCCCGCGCCGATGCCGGACTCTTTGAGCTTTGTTTCCGCACCGGGAATCTGGTCGGCATAAAGCGAAACCATCCTTACCAGAAACTCGAGCTGACGCGCACTCAAGGGACGACCTTCGGCCATCTGAGCCTTGACGCTTTCAACAAATGCCTTGTCGTCGTAAACGCGCCTGCCGACCTTCTTGGGCTCTTTCCACTGCTTGACCTGATCGAGCAACGCGAAAACCACCTTGAACTTGTCGCTGCTCGGCGGCGCGGGCGTAGCCTCCTTGAGCGCGGTGAGAAACTTCGCGTAGAATTCCGACAGCATCGCATTCATCGGCTCGCCTTCTTCTTCAACCTTGTCGAGTTGCGCCTCCATCTGGGCGGTGTAACCGACGCTGAATAGCGAGTCGAGTTTGCCCACCAGCCAGTCGCATACAAGGATGCCGCGCTCGAGCGGAACGAGCTTTTTCTTTTCGGTTTTTGCGTATTGACGAAGCTTGAGCGTTTCCACCGTCTGCGCGTAGGTGGAAGGCCGCCCGACGCCGTTTTCCTCCAGCGCCTTGATCAGCGACGCCTCGGAGTAGCACGACGGGCCTTTCGTCTGCTTCTCGTTCGCCAGCCACCGCGCCGCATCGAGAACCTCGCCCTGGACGAGGGGCGGAAGCGATTCGACCTCATCGGTTTCATCGTCCTCCTCGCCATCCGCCCGCTTAGGTTTGAGCGACATGTTCATCACTTTGAGAAAGCCTTCGAAATCGACCTGCGTCGAACTGGCCGTGAACAGATAACTGTGGGCGAGAGCCGGCTTGCGCGCGACGAGCGAAACCGTCCTGACCGTCGTTTTCGCATCGGCCATTTGACTAGCTACGAAACGGCGCCAGATCAGATTGTAAAGCTTCAATTCGGCGGCTTCGAGCCCTTGGACGCTGGACGGATCATCTTCCGTGCGCGTGGGACGTATCGCCTCGTGGGCACCCTGAGCGTCGGCCTTGGACTTGAAGAAGTTTGGCTTCTCCGGATAAAACTCCACACCCATGGTGCGCACGATATAGTCCCGCGCCTCCGCGCGCGCAAGGTCCGACACATTCACCGAATCCGTTCGCATGTACGTGATAAAACCGCGCTCGTAAAGCGATTGCGCCAGTTTCATCGAACGCCCAGGCGAAAATCCCAGCACGCTTGAAGCGGCCTGCTGCATGGTTGAAGTAGTGAACGGGGGCAAAGCGTGGCGCACTTTCGACTGGGCCTTCACTTGCGAAACCTCCAGCTCCGCATTGACCAGATCGAGCAATATGTTGTCGGCGGTGCGACGGTCGCGGATAGCCGGTTTTTCGCCGTCAAAACGTGCCAGCCGCGCGACGAACGAACCGGCCGCACCGCGCTTTTTCGCCTCCACGCCCATAAGATAGTACGTTTCGGGCTTGAACGCCTCGATCTCGCGCTGCCGCTCCACAAGCAGCCGCAACGCAACCGATTGCACGCGCCCGGCGCTAAGACTGCGGTTGTTGGCGCACTGGATATATTTCCACAACAACGGCGAAACCTTGTAACCGACAAGCCGGTCGAGAATCCTCCGCGCCTGCTGGGCGTCGACGCGAGGCATGTCGATGTCGCGCGGCTCGGCTACCGCCTTGAGCACCACCGGGCGAGTAATTTCGTTGTAAGTCACGCGGTAGAAAGGCTTGCCGCCGGCTACATCCGAAAGCACCTCCTTCAAATGCCACGCAATCGCCTCCCCTTCGCGGTCGGGGTCGCTCGCCAAATAGATTTCATCGTTAGCCTTAACCGCGGCCTTGAGTTCGGCGACCACCTTTTCCTTTCCTTCAGAAACAACATACGACGGCGTGAACGACCAGGTGTGCTCGCCAGTCTCCTCGATGCGGATGGCGCCATTTTGTTTAGGCAGGTCGCGAATGTGCCCGACCGAACTTTTAACCACGAAATCGGCTCCAAGGTATTTGGCAATCGTCTTGGCCTTGGCCGGCGATTCCACAATCAACAGTTTTTTTCCCATTCTCGAACTCCCAGACATGCTGCGTTGCGAATTTCACCGCAGACATTATGCCAAAATATACAACTATCCCCCCTTGTCTGTCAAGGGTTTTGCCGTCGCAAGGAGCGCGCTACTCGCGAATAGTGCCCTTCAGAACGGCGATGAAGGCCGACTGCGGAACATTGACGTGACCAAATTCCTTCATCCGGGCTTTGCCGCGCTTCTGCTTCTCGAGAACCTTCATCTTGCGCGTGACATCGCCGCCATAGAGCTTGGCGAGGACGTCCTTGCGGAACGGACGAATGTCTTCGCGGGCGATAATCTCGCGGCCAATGGCGGCCTGAACGGGAATCTTGAACTGATGCGGGGGGATGGTGTCGGCGAGCGCCTTGCACATTTGAATGCCGCGTGCACGAGCCTTGTCGCGGTGGACCATCGTCGCGAAGGCGTCTACCGTCTCGGAGTTGAGGAGGATATCCATCTTGACAATGTCCGACACCTGGTAGCCGGCGGGCTCGTAGTCCATGGAAGCATAGCCGTGCGAAACCGACTTGAGCGTGTCGTGGAAGTCAATGAGAATCTCGTTGAGCGGCAACATGCAGTGGAGCATTACGCGCTTGGCGTCGATCGTCTCCGTGCTTTCGACAAAACCGCGGCGGTCCATCACAATGCGCATAACATCACCGATCGATTCAGAGGGCGTGATGATGCGCGCCTTGAGAATCGGCTCGGAAATCGATTCGAGTGCCGAAGGGTCGGGCATTTGGAGCGGATTGTCAAGATCTTTCTCCTCGCCGTTCTTCAGCTTGAGCTTGTAGACGACGCCCGGCGAAGTCGAGATTATATCGAGGTTGAACTCGCGGCGGAGGCGCTCCTGCACGATCTCCATGTGCAACAGGCCGAGAAAACCGCAACGGGAGCCGAAGCCGAGGGCGAGCGAACTCTCGTGGTTGAAGGTAAAGGCTGAATCGTTGAGGTGGAGCTTCTCCAGTCCTTGCGCAACTTTCGGAAACTCGTCCGTGGACATCGGGTAAATGCCGCAAAACACGGTCGGATGAATATCCTGAAAGCCGGGCAGCGGATCGTCCGAGCCAAGTTTCGTCGTGGTTACGGTATCGCCGATCTTGATCTCGCTTGGATCTTTAACCGTGCCGACAATGTAGCCGACCTGCCCCGCCTCAAGACAATCGACCGGTTTCTTCGTCGGCGAGAAGATGCCGACCTCGTGGACGGTTGTCGTAACGCGGCTGCCCATGAACGAGATTCCCTGTCCGGCCCGGAGCGAGCCGTCGACCACGCGCACATAAGTGATAACGCCGCGGAACTCGTCGAAGACCGAGTCGAACACGAGGCACCGCAACGGTGCATCGACACCCTTAGTCTCCGGCGGCGGAATGCGTTGGACGATCGCCTCGAGAACATCGCAGCAGCCAACGCCGGTCTTGGCCGAGACGAGCAACGGATTGTCCATCGGAATTGCGAGGATATCCTCAATCTCGCGGCTCACCTCGGCGACGTTCGCACCCGGCAAATCGACCTTGTTGAGGACGGGCACGATCTCGAGCTTGGCGTCCTGCGCGAAGTAGGTATTGGCAACCGTCTGGGCCTCAACGCCCTGCGCAGCGTCCACAACGAGCAGGGCACCCTCGCAGGCGCCCATCGAGCGCGACACCTCGTAGGCGAAGTCGACGTGTCCGGGGGTGTCGAGCAAATTGAAAAGATATGTCTTCCCGTCCTTCGCCTTGTAATGCATCGAGACGGGATGGGACTTGATGGTGATGCCGCGTTCGCGTTCAAGATCCATCGCATCGAGCGTCTGCTCCTTTAGCTCACGCGCAGAAATGGCGTGTGTCAGCTCGAGAATGCGGTCGGAGAGCGTCGTCTTGCCATGGTCGACGTGGGCGATGATACAAAAGTTTCGGACATTGTCTATCGTCATAGGCGGCAATTATACCAAAAAACGCCTCGCGGACGGCGGAGCGAAGCGATCACTTCGCGTCGCTGGCCTTGATGCGGTCCCACGCCTTGTTGTAGAGCTCTTGCGTGGCCTCGTCCAAGGGCATTATCACCTGCCCGCGACTAATCGTTTCATCGTCAAGCACGATGAGCCGGCGATATTCCTCGTCGAGCGCGTCGATGCCGGGCTTTACCGGATTGGGGCCCATGATGTATTCCATGTTCACCTTGGCGTTCTCGCCGTCGTAGATGTAGTCCATAAACTTGTAGGCGAGCTCGGCGTTGGGTGCGTCTTTGGCGAGAACCATTTCGTCGAAGGCAATCGAGAAACCCTCCTTGGGCAGCGCGAAGCCGATGTCGGAGCGCGGCGCCTCGCCAGCCTCTTCGTCGCCGACGATGACCTGCGTCGTGTCGGTCGAATAACCGTGGCCGATCCAGGTGGCGGCGGAGGACACTTCCGTCTTGTAGCTCTCAGCGTCGAACTTGCGAATGTTTTTGCGCCAGGCAAGGACGGTTTCGACCGCCTTTTCAATCTGAGCCGGATCCTTGGAAGCGAGCGACCAGCCGTTGGCCATCAGACCGGCACCGATCACCTCGCGGATGTCGTCAAGCAGCGTGACCTTTCCTTTGAACGCGGGATTTTCGAGAACCTTCCACGAAGCGACATCCACGCCTTCAGGAATCTTGTCCTTGATGTACATAAAGCCCGTGTACGTAACCGCATACGGCACATTGTACTTGAAGGACGGATCGAGAATCTGCGTCGCAAAGCGCGGATCGAAATTCTTTTTCACATTCTGCATCCTCGAATGGTCGAGCTCGGCAATGAGCCCCTCCTTCGCCATCACCGGCACAAGGTAGGAACTGGGCATGATGATGTCGTAGCCCGTGCCGCCGGCCTTGAGTTTGGCGTACATGGTTTCGTTCGCATCAAAGGTGTCAATCACGACCTTGCAGCCGTAGGTTTTCTCGAAACCCTCCACCACCTCGGGGGCGATGTAGTCGCTCCAGGTGTAAATGTGAAGTTCAGGCTTCTGCTCGCAGCCGGCGAACGCAAGGGCCGCGGCCGCGGCGAAGACGGAGAGACGGAGTTTGTTCATCTTAGTTCTTTCCTTTGATTTTGACGGTTCCACTGCGCCCAATGAGCTTGGAAAGTCCCACGAGCACGCAGGTGAAAAGGAGCATCAGCGTTGAAAGCGCGAAAACGGACGGAAGATTGCGGGAGTGCTTCGTCATCGACGAAACATAGGTCGGGAAAGTGTTTGTGCCGGCACCATTCACGAACGAGGTGATAACAACGTCGTCGATCGAAAGCGTGAACGCGAGCAGTCCGCCCGCCACGATGCCCGGCAACAGCAGCGGCAGCTCCACGTGGAAGAAGGTGTACCACGGCCCCGCGCCAAGATCGTAGGCCGCCTCGACGATGCGGTCGTCGAAGTCTTGCAGCCGCGCGAGGATCGTCATGACGACATACGAGACGCAGAATGTGACGTGGGCGATCAGAATCGTCCAGAAACCGCAATCGATATTGCACGCGACAAAGAGCATCAGCAGCGAGATGCCGATTAGGATATCTGGCATAATCAGCGGCGTGTAAACTAGTGCATGGTGAATCGACTGCAACCGTCCCCGCCAGCGGTGGAGCGCAATGGCGGCCGTCGTGCCAAGGACGCACGAGACGACTGTCGCGAGCCCTGCGATCGTCAGCGAGAGCCAGAAGCTTTGGATAAGCGGACGCACCGACATGTGGTTCGTGAACAACTGCCGATACCACTTTGCCGTGAAACCGGTGAACTGTCCGTGAGCGTCAAAGAAGCTCATTGAAATACCATTGGGCACAAACCCGTAGGCGATGACGAGAACAATCGGCACGTAAAGAAACGCCAGTACGAGCGCCAGCATGATAACGGAGAAAAGCGAACGCTTCACGACACCTCCCCCAACCGTGCGCCGGTCATTCGCGCCGCAGTCTCGGCCTCAAGCCGTTCGCGGTCGCGCGCATTCTGCCGCGCCTTCCACCACATCGCCAACCCCATCGGCACGAGAACCGAAACGGCCATCAACGTCGCCAGCGCGGAAGCGTGGGGAATGTTGCGGTTCTGCATCGCCCGCATGAAAATCTTGTTGCCGATCAGCACGCAATCCGTGCCGCCGAGCATCTGCGGAATGACAT
>CALYTX010000055.1 GCA_945487985.1 uncultured Verrucomicrobiota bacterium
GCCTGGCTCGACACGGGCACCCACCAGTCGCTTGCGGACGCGACGAACTTCGTGCGCGCGCTGATCGACCGCCAGGGCTTGCAAATCGCCTGCATCGAGGAGATCGCCTGGTCAAAGGGCTGGATCGACGATGCGCAACTCAAGCGGCTGGCCGCCGGCTACGGCAAATCGAGCTACGGGGCCTATCTCGAGAATCTCGTCAGAGGAATTTAACCATGCTTTATTCCAAACGCTGTATTGTCACTGGCGCGGCGGGTTTCATCGGCTCGGCGCTGACGCGGCTGTTGCTGACGGAAACCGGGGCGACGGTGCTGGCTGTCGACAAGCTGACCTATGCGGGCGTGCCGGAATCGCTCAAAGAGTCGGGCCTCGATCCCGCGACGCTTTCGTCCTCGAATCCGCGCCTTGAATTTCTCAAAGCCGACATCTGCGATCAGAGCGCGATGGACAAGGCGTTTGCAGATTTCCGACCCGACACGATTTTCCATCTCGCAGCCGAATCCCATGTCGACCGCTCAATCGACGGCCCTGGCGAGTTCGTCCGCACCAATGTTGTCGGCACCGCCACGCTTCTGCAAGCGGCGCTCAAGTGGTGGAAGGCGCATCCCGGTTTTGTCTTCCAGCACATTTCGACCGATGAAGTCTACGGCTCGCTCGGCGCGGAGGGATTTTTCACCGAGCAGACTCCATATCGTCCGCACTCGCCATATTCGGCATCGAAGGCGAGTTCCGACCACCTCGTGCGCGCCTGGATGGATACGTACGGTCTTCCCGTCAAGATTACAAACTGCTCGAACAACTACGGGCCCTACCACTTCCCTGAAAAATTAGTTCCGCTAACCATCCTCAACTGTTTAGAAGGCAAGCCGCTGCCAGTTTACGGCAGCGGCGTGAATGTGCGCGATTGGCTGTACGTCGAAGACCATGTACGCGCGCTGCTTCTCGTCAACGAGCGCGGCAAACCTGGTGAAACCTACAATGTGGGAGGACATAACGAACGAACCAATCTTGAGGTCGTCGAGACCGTGTGCGCCATTCTTGACGAACTAAGACCGCGAGCGGACGGCTCGAGGTACTCTTCGCTTATCACCTTCGTGGCCGACCGCCCCGGACACGACCTTCGTTATGCCATCAACCCCGATAAGCTGATGGGCGATCTTGGTTGGCGGGCGCGCGAGAATTTCGACTCCGGCATGCGCAAGACGGTGCAATGGTATCTCGACAATGAATGGTGGTGGCGGTCGATCCGCGAAAAAAAATACGCCGGCGAGCGGCTCGGCGCGGGTCGGAGCATTTCCGCGCCCGCCGCGTCGCATGTGGTATAATAACGCCATGAAAAACAACTGCATCTTCTGCGCCATCGCCGCGGGTGAAATCCCGTCCTTCAAGATTTACGAAGACGATCTGGTTTTGGCTTATCTCGACATCAACCCTTTTTCCACGGGTCACACGCTTGTCATTCCCAAGATCCATTCCGAAGGCTTGCTCGATACCGGCGACGAAACGCTCGCGGCGGTGATTTCCCGGGTCAAGAAAGTCGCCGCGCATTTGCGCACGGCGCTGCCGTGCGAGGGCTTTAATATTCTCCAGAACAACGGGCAGGCCGCCGGCCAAACGGTTAAGCACTTGCATTTCCATATCGTCCCGCGCTGCGGCATGGCCCCGCTCGCTTTCGACGGCGCGCCCGCAGACATGGAAGAGCTCAAGGCTTTGGCCGGACGCATCGGCATGATTTGATGTCCCCGGCGGCGTTCATCGACAATCCCGGCTGGGCGGATTTCCTGCCAGAAATTCGAGAGCCGGCTCGTCGTCGCCGGTTGCCGGCGCACGAGGATTGCTCGCTGCTCGACGTCGAAACCGTCGCGCGCCACCTTCATGCCGGCGGCACGCTCGGGATGATGTCCGGCTACGAGGAGCGTCCCGGCCAGATAGCCATGCTCGCGGCTATCGTTCGCGCTTTTAATGGGCGCGGACATTTGCTTGTCGAGGCCGGCACCGGCGTAGGCAAGTCGATTGCCTATCTTGTCGCTTCGATTCTCTGGGCGTGGACCAACGATACGCCCGTGGTGGTTTCCACCGCGACGCGCAACTTGCAGAGCCAGCTCGTCAATTCCGACATTCCCAAGGCGCTGGCGGTGCTCGGTGATTCGGCCGGCGAGTTCAAGTTCGCCTTACTCAAGGGGCGTGCAAATTACTTGTGTCTCAGGGCGGTGGGGGAATTTTTCGCCGCCGGCTATTGGACGATGTCCGCCGAAGAACAGGCGGAAATGCCGCGCTTCATCGAATGGCTTCGCTCTACCCCGGACGGAGATCTCGACGGATACGACGGCCTGCAGCGCAGTCAGCTCACATGCCCTGGCGAGGAATGCGGGGCGCGTCGCTGTCCCTATTACTCGCGCTGCTTCGTCTACCGCGCCCGCAAACGCGCGGCCGAGGCGCATCTGGTGATCGCCAACCACGCGCTGGTGCTGGCAGAGGCAACGGCGCCGGGCGGGTCGATTCTGCCGAGCTACGCCCGGCTTGTCGTCGATGAAGCGCACAATCTTGAGGCAACGGCCACGGAATACCTCAGTCGCGAATTATCGCTCGCCTCGCTTTCGCGCATACTCAGTCGCCTTGTGCGCCGATCGCGCGGCTCGCGGACGCGCCCGGGAGGGATCCTCGCGTCCGTCGAGCGGCAGATTCGCCGCGGAGCGCTGCCGGAAGCTTCCGGCGGGAAGGCCATGCAGATTGTCTCGGAGTGTTCGGCGGCGGCCGCGCAGATTATGCGGGCAACCGCGGAGGTGCTGGGCTTGTCGTCGCTCATGCTCAAGCCGGCGGGGAAAAGCGAAATGGTGAGGTTTAAGGTAGCGGCGGGGCGACGGTGCTATTCGGTCCGCGGCATCTTCGCTGAATATGACAGTGCAGAGTGGGACGAAACACAATTGGCGGCGGCCGCGGCGAAGATGGAAAGCAGGCTGGCGGTTCTGGTTCGCCTGCTGCACAATCTGCGCGATATTCTCGACGATGCCGCGCAGGGCAGTCCCGTCCAGCCGGGAGATCTATCCGCGCAGCTCAACGGCATTGCGGAGAGTCTCGTCGGGTTTGCCAACGATGCCGATTTCGTCCTTAAAGGGGAGAATGAGTCCTACGCATATTGGGTGGAGCGCTTGCGCGAAGGGAAGGGGCGCGGCGTCGTACGCCTGGTTGCCGCGCCTTTGTCGGTCGCGAGCGAACTCGATCGGATGCTTTACGAGCCGAAGGATTCAGTGGTGCTTTGTTCGGCGACCTTGCGCGTCGGCAACGATTTCAAATACATGATGCGGCGTCTGGGAGCGAACGGACGCTTTGCGTGCATGGTGGCCGATTCGCCGTTCGACTACCTGCGCCAGGCGCTGGTGTTGGCGAGCGATTGCCTGCCCGACCCGTCGGTTGCATCCGGCAACTACGCCGAAGGACTGGCGAGGTTGATGAAGGATGTTTTCGCAGCCACCGAAGGGCGCGCCCTCGTGCTTTTCACGAGTTACGAGATGATGCGCCAGGTCGCGGATTGCGCGCGCGAACCGCTCGCTCGCGAGGGTATCGAACTGCTGGTCCAGGGCGAGGGCCTTTCGCGCGAGACGATGACGCGGCAGTTGCGGGAAAGCGGGCGAAGGGTGCTGTTTGGCGCGCAATCGTTCTGGGAAGGTGTTGATGTGGCCGGGGAGGCGCTGAGCTGCGTCGTTATCGCGCGGCTGCCGTTCGCGATGGTCGGCGATCCTGTGGTCGAGGCGCGTGCGGAAAAAATCGAACGTGAAGGAGGCAGCGCCTTCCGCGACTATTTTCTGCCTGAGGCGGTGATCAAGTTCCGGCAGGGGTTCGGGCGTCTGATCCGCACCAAGCGCGACCGCGGCGTGGTAATAGTTGCCGATCCGCGGATAGTCACCAAGAATTACGGCGGGTCGTTCCGCAAGTCGATTCCGGCTTCCGTGCATGCGGTCGCGGAACCGTCCGAGCTGGTTGCGCGCGTAGTCGATTTTTTTATGTGAAAGGCGTTGGATGGCTATGGAAAACTCAAGAAGAAAAGCCGCATACATTGTTGCACGGTGGATGGCGACGAAGGAATTCCCCGGTGAACTGCTGCCGGACGGACCCGAACGCGCCTTTGTGCAAGATCTCGTGTTTACCGTCATCCGTCGGTTGCGTCCGCTCCGGCGCATTCTCGGGACGATGGTAAGTCGCTGGCCGAAGGGCGAACTGGAGGCTTTTTTGTATGTGGGTGCCGCCCAGATTATCTTCATGGACGGCGTTCCTGATTTTGCCGCAGTGAACGAGACGGTCGAGGCGGCAAAAAGTTGCGCCAATGCCTCCGTCGCGCGCGTTGTCAACGGCGTTCTGCGCAATCTTGTCCGCCGTCGCCAGTTGCTTGCGAAAGGCAGCGAACTGGAAACCTTCCCCTCGGCGATTGTCCGCCGCTGGCGCGAACGCTACGGGCAAGACGGCGCGGAGGCGCTCGCGGCCTGGCACAACCGTCCGGCGGAGACCGTCCTGGCCCGGCGCGACGGAAGTTTCACGACGCTGGAGCGCGGCAAGAGCGTGGCCGAAACGAAAGGCTTTGCCGAGGGAGAATTCATCGTCCAGGATCCGGGAACCGCCTTGGCGATAGAACTGCTGCGACCCGCTCCGGGTGAAACGATACTTGATGCGTGCGCGGCGCCTGGGGGTAAAACTGTGCAAATTGCCTGGCGCGGGGCGTCGGTTGCGGCCTGTGAGGTGAACCCTAAGCGCCGGCGCCGGCTCGAGGAGAATCTTCGCCGGCTTCGGCTATCGGTCGAGGTGCTTGACTCACTGCCCGGCGGAGGGCGTCTTTTCGACAAGGTTCTGGTTGACGCACCATGTTCCAATACTGGCGTTTTCCGGCGCCGGGTTGACGCGCGGTGGAATTGGAGCGAGGAAAAACTCTCCGCGCTCGTCAAGCTGCAGGCGGAGATTCTTGACAATGCTTCCGCATCCGTCCGCCCCGGGGGAGTGCTTGTTTATTCGACTTGCTCTAACGAACCCGAGGAAAATGAAGCGCAGGTGCGTTCATTCCTTGAACGCCATGATGATTTTGAGCTGTCGGCGAGCAAGGAGTCGGTTCCGTTTGTGAGTGGTATGGACGGCGCGTTCGCCGCCGCGTTCGTGCGTATCCCTATCGTCCCTGGCGAACGCCCGATAGGGTGCTGCGGGGAAAGCGGCGGCGCCTCGCATCAAAGGGTTTAGGTGTGGTTTTGTGAACTGTTCGAAAAAGAAAGGTCTTCGTTCTATGAGATTGCATTCGTTCGTCTTGATAGCGCTTGCCGTTGCTCCCTTGCTGCCGGCAGGTGCAATCGAAAAGTATGGCCGGTTTGAAAAGGCGCCGGTCGGATCCATCGTCCCCAGAGGGCATCTTGCCGAGTTCTTGAAGCGGCAGCTTGAAGGACTCACCGGACATCGCGAGAAACTCGGCTATCCGTTTGACGGCAACCTCTGGGCGAAGGCGATCGAGAACATCCACTTCACCGAGGGCGTTTACAATGGTGCGGACGAGGAAGTTTCCGGTCGAGGCGATTGGTGGAATTCGGGCGCCTGGTGGCCTTATGAGCAAAGTGCCTATCAACTCGACGGTATGGCGCGGCTTTCGAATCTGATTCCGGCCCCAGAACTCGCGAAGGAGGTTGAAGCCAATGTCAAAGCGGTGATTGCAGGAGCGGATGCGAACGGCGATCTCTTCGCCAACCTTTCGCTGTCGAAGTCGCAATGGCCGCTGGCCGTTTTCTTCCGCGCGGCCGACGCTTATGCGCGGCGCACCGGCGAGAATTCGGTCTACGAGGCCTTTAGGCGTCATTATTTGTCGAAGAAGGAGGAGATTCCGAAGTGGAGGGGACGCGATGCGCTCAATATTGAAGGCCTTTTGCGCTGTGCAGAGATGACGGGCGATCGGGAGTTGTTGGAGCTGGCTCGAACGAACTTCTTGGCGCGCAAGATGACGAATGAAATGATGAATGAAAATCGCGTGTTCAATCACGGCGTTTCGTTCTGCGAAGATCTTAAGCTGCCCGCAATTTATTACATCTACACGGGAGACAAGAACGCGCTTGCCGCGGCAAGGCATTGCGCGGACAAGGTCTTCGCCCACAACGAACAGGCTTGCGGTCAGATCAGCGCAAATGAATTCCTCTCGGGGCGCGATCCCCGACAGGGCTTTGAGACCTGTATTGCCGCGGACATGCTTTGGTCGCTGGGCTATTTTCTGCAGGCGTGCGGCGATGTTGCCGCGGCGGAGCGCATGGAGCGCATCGCCTACAATGCGTTGCCGGGCGCAATCACCAAAGACTTCAAGCGTCACCAGTATCTATCGGCGGTCAATCAGATCGCCTGTACGCCGTTTGCCAACAATACGCACTTCAACTATGGCGAGTCGGCCTGGCGCCAGTATCGTCCGAGCCACTTCCCGCAGTGCTGCACCGGCAATATCAGCCGGGCGATGCCTTCCTTTGTCGAGTCGATGTGGATGCTTGAACGCGAAACCGGGATTCCGGTTGCCATGTTGCTGGGGCCTTGTGAATTCCATGGCGAGAAAGACGGCGTAAGGTATACTATCGTCGAAGAAACCGACTATCCGTTTGGCGATGAAATCAAATTCTCCGTAGTTGCCGACAGGCCCCTGTCGGTCGCCTTCCGTTATCGAGCTGCGTACGGCGTCGAAAGCAAGAACGGCTGGGTCGAGAAGACGCTGGAAAGCGGTACGAGTTTTGTGGTCGCCTTGAAGCCCAGGGTGGAATTGAAGCGCGACCGGAATTGGTGCTGGGTCGAACGCGGTCCGCTGACCTATGCGTTCGCCGTTCCCAACAAGGCGCGGGAAGACCGTCCGGGCGATCCTTTCTCCCCAATCAGTTTCACGCCGAATGCCGATTGGAATTACGCAATCGACGCCGATTCTTTCGACGCTTCGAAGGTTGTCGTATCGCGTCATCCAGATAGCGTGTATCCGTTCGAGCAGCCGAGTCTTTCGCTCAAGGTTCCGGTTGAGAAGATTAAGGAATGGCAAGTTCTCGACGAACAGCGTTTCACGCCGGATCCGCCGCTTTACACGCATCTTACGGGCGAAACGGCGGAGCTTGAGCTCGTGCCCTATGCGACGACGACGACGCGCATTACCTGCTTCCCGGATGCGGTCAAACGCGTGCAACTGCCGGTTGTTGCTGCATATTCGACGGGCGAGGCGTATGCCTATAATCCTTACAAGTCGATTGCCAAGCAGACGAATGGCGTGGAGCGATGGTCGGTGAAGGATTTCACGGGGCGTTACAAAGTTCCGCAACGCACGCCTGAGATTTTCTTCGACCTTGCAGAGTATTACCCTTCCGAAAAGAAGGGAGGAAGGATGGCGTATCTCCTCTTTCGTGTGTGGAGCGATGAGGAGGGGATGGCAACGTTCTGCTTAGGCGCGGCCAACGCCTATCAGGCATGGATCGATGGCGTTGAGGTCGCTCGCGAAGAAGGTCCGGTCGAGGGACTGATGATGGCTCCGAACTGGTTTGATCATCCGGTCAAGAAGGGATACAATTACGTGCTTGTAAAGGTTGGTTCTATGACATGGCCGGGGCAGTTTCGATGGGAATGGGGCGCGAAGCTTGAAGTCTTTCGCCGCGAAAGCGCAGCGACTGGATTTTAGGCGATGGGTCGGCCGGTTCTCGACGAGGATTCGCGGCAAAATTCTTGAAGGGTGCGATTTGAAAGTGTTGAAACGTTCCGCAGGTGGCATTGCCACACGCAGAGCGCGACCGATTCGATTTGTGCGGGCCCTTGGGGTCGGCTTCGCCGCGCTTCGCGCCTTCCCTTCGAAAGCTGCGCTTTCTTCGGCGCATTTTCGACCCGCGCCCATTGGCATAGTTTCACTACACTTTGACTTTCCATTCGTGCGC
>CALYTX010000056.1 GCA_945487985.1 uncultured Verrucomicrobiota bacterium
GGTCTGTAAACACGAAGTGACCCGCAATAAATCACACCTTTGTATTTACAGACCGCTCTGCGCCTTCTCACTTTTCTCGCACATCAAACTGCCGAATAAAATAATTCTTAACTCGGGAGTGTTCGCCGCCAAACCCGCAAGCCCGAAGTGTTACATAGTAATTATTCGTAACGAAATATTCAATCTGATTACCATATCGATTAGTCATACTATTGACGCCAAAACCCGACCAAACTTCCGGGACAGCCCCCTTTGAGTCATAATAAGACCTAACGACTCGCTCGGCACCAATCATGTCTCCAACAGCCATTGCTTCACGTGGGACCTTGGTAATCAACCCATCAACAACAAATCCCAAAACGAACATCATCAAGCATCCCAATATGTAAAAGATAGACTTCATCTCACCTCCCATTCGCAGGAACTGCATCGAATTCCCTCTGTGCGAAATTCCGGCAATTGTGCCGACCAACGGAATAGACATCTGTCGTGCCAACTTTCTCACGCATCTTTTTCAGCCATTCCCTATCTTGGCATGGTGTTGTTGATTTCTTTTTCACCTGTCGCCCCACAACATCCACCTCCTCAATTTCTCCAACCATAACGAATCCTGGCAAGGTGAAACTATCAAATCCCAGCCAAGTTGAACTGGGCCAATTCCATTTCCATTCCCCATTATATCCAAATGAGAACGAAGTCATGCCAATCTTTCGCGGAGGGCAGTCGTCCGACCAAAGGTCCACAGCAACTGATTGGTGTATGCTATCATTAATTAGATTACCGCTGTCATTTCCTTGATACAAATAAACATCCTTGCCGAGTGGATCGTATTTATATGTTGGAGCATTTTCACAAAAGGCATAGAGGTTATTCCCGCCCTTTTCTTCAATAGGATCACGGGTCATCCACCGCCCCATCTGCGGATTGTAAAAAGCGACCGCCGCATGTACCAAACAGCAGCACACCGACATCAAAGACAATTTCTTCACGGCTTCTTCCCTTTCGGAATTTTGATAACCCTGCGCGAAGCCAATCTCGTCAAGTTAACCGCACCAGGCCTGTATTTTAACGCCAAATTGTAAAAGCACTGGGCATCCGGCAGCCGTCCGTTCGCTTCATGGCAGTAGCCAACCGTCTCCAGGAAGAAGCTCAAGCAATCAACTGCCTTGAGCGGACACATCAAGCGTTCTCGCTCAAGTTCAGTCTTTGACAACCCTGACAGCCGATGGTTTCGATCCTTAAAATAATGCTCATCAGCTGGCGTGTCCACTCCATTGCCGTTTGTGTCGACATTGAACGACTCTTTGCCATCATCCCAGTAGCAAAGCAAATGTCCGTTTGTCGCCTTCAAGTAAAGAGGATAGCCAAGACGTCGACCAAGAGCAACGATCAATGGGGCATAGGACGAACAGGTACCTCGCCGAGATTTCAAAAGTCCTGATATGAATGCATCGTCCGGGTTCTTGAAGAACGCTGGCGAATTGACCTTATATAATTCACCCGACTCCACCAACGACATCTGATAGCGGCACTTAAAGTCCTCCTTTATTGTCAGAACCAGGTTAACCGCCCTAAACTTTGCATACGAATTATCGTACCTCGCGGGATTTCTGTCAAAACTTGGCCTGTATCTCTGTTCGGCAATTTTCGCGACCTCGGCCCATTCGCCTAACTTGCGCAAAAGGCGAGGCATATCAGATTGCCCAGCACCAAAAGCCGCATCAGCACAGATTAGATTCATTCGCCCAAAATCAACACATTCCAGCTCTTCTGCCGACAATGAAACGAGATCGTCTATGTTTGTCGGGCACAACTCACCCTTCAATGAAAGTTCATGCGAATCCGAACAGCCGAGCATCATGCAAATGCCCAGCAGGGATATTGATATCAACGTATAGCGCTTAACTTTCATTTGTGCCGTATTATACAAAATTTCATGTGGCTAAAGTAGACAAAACAACTAAGTTTCTGACTTTTCGGGACTGAAAGGCATTGGGCCTCGAACAACGTGCCTGGGGAGAGGCGAGATTGATCACGGTGATATAATCCGCAGCTTCCAAAGGAAAGGAATACTATGAAAAGAACACTCCTACAGAAAGTACAGTACCTCATCCAAGAACGGAATCATGAACGCGCCATGCGCGAAGTGCTTCAGATAATCAAGCCGTCAGCATACGCGAACAAGCGCGAGCTGATGACGGAAGCTGCGAAGCTCCGCGACAAGCACAGCACCCACGCAATCTGCGACGCTCTACAGATTGATCGCGGCACCTTCTACAACCATATTTTCCGCAGCAAAGGCGAGAACAGCGTCTATGCCATTCGCGACCGGCAACTCAGCGAGGAGATCAAGCGCATCTTCGAGGAGAACGACAGCATCCTCGGCGCGGCGAAGATTGCCGCGATCATCCGACAGAATGGAACGCCCGTCACCGAAAAGAAGGTTCGCAAGCTCATGCGAGCGATGGGATTGAAAAGCGTCCGTAGCACATCGAAGCAGATCTTCCTCCAGCAGCAGCCGAGATTCCCGAATCTCGTCAAGGGGAACTTCAACCCGACAGCCCCGAACATGGTCTGGGCCAGTGACGTCACTGAGTTCAAGTTCAAAGAGCATCGGTACTTCATCTGCGTCATCCTTGACCTCTACTCGCGCAAGGCCATCGCCCTCCGCATCTCCATGCGCAACAGCACCCACCTCGTCCTGCTGACGCTTCGCGCCGCCTGCAAAGAGCGCATGTCACCACAAGACATCATCTTCCACTCCGACCGTGGTTCGCCCTACACGTCGATGTCCGTTCGCAAGTTCTGCCGCGAACACGGCATGAACGTTTCCTACTCACGTCCGCATACACCGACAGACAATCCCGTCATGGAAGCGTTCTTCTCTTCGCTCAAGCAGGAGAAGCTCTACCGCTGCAATTCTCACTCGGTCGCGGCGTTCTACAAGGCCATCGGCGATTATGTCGCGTACTACAACTCGAAGCGTCCGCATCAGACGCTCGGCTTCCTCACACCCGACGCCAAGGAAGCGGCCCTTGCAAACGGGGGGTCAGAACACTGACCTTTTTCAACGATATTGCTCGCGGATTTCGACGATATGAAAATCGCACAAAGCGGCCAATCGTCATCACACCCTTGATTTCATTGGCTCAAACCGACTTCCGACCCCAGCCAGGGGTTCGGAAGTCTGACCGTAGACCAGATTGGCGGAGAGAGAGGGATTCGAACCCCCGGACCCTTGCGGGTCAACGGTTTTCAAGACCGCCGCGATCGACCACTCCGCCATCTCTCCGGAAATTAGTGGAGATTATACCATATTCGCGTCTTGTTGGGTTGTCCGTGCAGTTGAAGAAGCAGGTAACTGGCTAAAAATGGGCGGCGAAGCCAACAGTAGCGTACAGCAGGTCGGCGCTCACGCTCGCTCCGGCATCTCTGCGCGCGTTAATCTGACGCCTTGCGGAACCATTGAGAGCATTGAATCCACAAAGGTCCGCGTAAACGGTCAGGTACGAGGCCAGTTTATACTCAAGGCGCATGCCGTAATTCACCGTCTGCAAACCCGCGCCCAGCCGATCGCTTTCAAGCAGATGTCCATAGCGATTGCGGTTCCAGCGACCCGAACCGCCGCCGAAATTAACATGCGGTACTGCCGAAAACGATTCATTGAGCACAAGTTCGCGCCGGACGCCCGGATAAACGAATGTTCCGAGATCCTGAACCACGCGCACCTCCAGAGTCGGAGTCAGAAAAGGCGTCACCAATTCGCCCACATACGTCCACTCGGCATACGTCTCATCGTTGCAACTCTTGCTCGCGCCCCGATAGCCATCGAGTGTAACATAAATGTAGCCTATCTGCTGATTCAAATGCCAGCCTTCAGTAATCATGAAGTCGTAGCCGTAAAAGAGATATGGATCCTGCTCGTTGAACAAGTCGCGACGCTGGTAGGAATCAGGACCATCAATGTCGCTATATGCCCACAGTCCGAGCACGATTCGGCCGAAGCCGGACAAGTGCTGGACGACATCCACTTCACCATACCAACAGCCGCGGTCGGAAATAATGCTACCAAGCGAGAGGCATGCCGTATTGACATCTACCTTAATCAGATAATCGCGCCCCCAGCCAGACGCCGACCCGCCGTCCTCTTCAGGCGGCTCGGATCCTGTCGCACCTCCAGCGCATGCCAATGCCAACAGCCCTACTGCCGACAACTTCACCAGGTATGAGTTCAAAGACTACAACCCCATCAAGTTGACCGCACATTGACGCGCAGCCGGCACAACCATCATTTCACTTTTTTGACTGCGGCACCGGCGGGCGCGCTCTTGACGAGCTCGACGATCTTCGCTGTGACATCGGGATTAGCCTTAAGGTACTCAATCGTCGCCAGCGAGCCTTGCGCCAACTGCGTATCGCCAAAGCTGAGCCAGCTGCCGCGCTTCTCGACGATGCCGCGATTCAAGGCTGCGTCGAGGACGCTGCCTTCATATGAAATGCCGCAGGTGTAAAGAATATCAAACTCGGCCTCGGTGAAGGGCGGCGCGACTTTGTTCTTCACCACCTTCACGCGCGTGCGATTGCCGACGACCTGTCCGGCCGTGTTCTTGATCGCTCCGATACGCTGCACCTGCAGCCGAACGGACGCATAGAACTTGAGTGCCTTGCCGCCAGGCGTCGTCTCAGGATTGCCGAACATGACGCCAATCTTCTCGCGGACCTGATTGGTGAAGATGCACAGCGTCTTCGTCGACGCAAGCACGGAGGTAAGCTTGCGCATCGCCTGCGACATCAAACGAGCCTGCAGACCCATGTGGCTGTCGCCCATGTTGCCGTCGATTTCCGCCTGCGGCGTGAGCGCGGCAACAGAATCAACAACGATTACATCAAGCGCGCCCGACTTGCAAAGCTGCTCGCAGATGGTAAGCGCCTCTTCGCCGCTGTTGGGCTGGGAAACAATCAGGTTGTCGAGATCGACGCCAATCTTCTTCGCATAGCCGGGGTCGAGCGCGTGCTCTGCATCGATGAACGCCGCGACGCCGCCTGCTTTCTGGGCGTTAGCGACGACATGCAGCGCAAGCGTCGTCTTGCCAGAAGATTCCTGTCCATAACACTCCACAACGCGTCCGCGCGGAAGCCCCCCTACACCAAGCGCCAGATCAAGGCTCAGCGCCCCGGTGGAAACAACCGGAATCTCTTCGATTTCGCGGTCCCCAAGCCGCATAATCGCCATCTCGCCGAATTCCTTGCGAATCTGCCCGAGCACCGCATCCAAAGCCGTGTTGCCCGTATTTGCCGTCTTCTTCACCACCTCTTTCTTCTCTGCCATAACTCTCCTTGCTTTCTTTTTAAGCTATTCTGTCGCATTCCCATCAACACCTTTGACCGACCAGAAACGCTGCTCGTCGGTGGAACTGGCATCTTGGAACGAAAATTCTCCGTCGGCGGTCAAAACTTGGTTGGAAACCGCGATCCAGCTGTCGGTGGGCGGGAGGGTCGTGCCGGCATAGAGCGTGTAAGAGCATCCCTTCACGCCCGGTGAAAGCCGAAGCAAATACGTATGTTCGTCGATGCGCTCGATGGCCGTGAAATTAAACGGGCGGCAGATGGATGGATTGTCCCCGGGATCGACGGCGGCTGCGGTGATTGTGAAATCCGCCGGCGTAAATTCGATTGTATAGTTTCCGCCCAGCACTTCAAGGCTGCCCTGCAAGATGTCGTAGGTTCCGGGAGCCTCGCCAGGATCGCGCTCGAGAACGCCGCCAAGCACTTGATCGGCGCTATCCTCGCCCTCAAGCCCATATACGCCGTAGGTGAAAACCGGGTCGTTCTCACCCTCTTTTTTTGATGCTTCGAACGCTACGACCCTGATGGTCTTTTTGGCGATTTTCCACGGAATCAATTTCTCGTTATAAGTGCCGTCGGTCCAAACGAAACCCTTGCGCAGAACCGCCCGCGCCACATAGTCGCCGGCATTCGTCGCCACACCCGAATACAACGCGTAGCCGATACCTTCTTTCACACCAGTCTGGGCAGCGGCATTGTATACGAACTCGTCTGCGGCGACCGCCGGCGGCGACACCGCGATATCCTCGCCGCCTTCAAGGGCGCCGTATACCGCATCGCCGCACTTATAGAGGCCGTCGGGATCCACCGCCGAGCTCCATACAAGAAGCGCATCAGTTGCATTGGTTACGACCATGCCGTAGTCGCCGGTGAGATCGTTGGTGAAACGCCGCGCACCTTCCATGATTCGCTCTTGTGGTGCAGAAGCGAAATATTGCGCATCGACATCGCCAATAAAGTCGGGATCCGCGCCCAGACCCTCAAGAAAGCCGATACCGCCAGTAAGGTCACCAGCAAGATAAAGCCTGCTCTCAAGATCGTGCACGACCATATTGCTCGCTTCATCGGAAAGGCGGCTATTGCCGAGAATAGCAATATCACCTTGCACATAGACACGAGACTTGTTGCCGATAAAGATCCCGCCGGCGCGGTAAGCACAGCAGCCGCGAATTTCACCGCCATTGAGATACGCCTGCGAATTATCCAGCAAAACTCCGCCGCCACAGCCAGTACCCTCTTTCTCGTTAATATAGTCATTCGCGCAATTCCTGATCGCCGCGCCAGGGTTCATCGTGAAAACGCCCTTCCACACCACTACGCCACCGCAGGCGCGACCGCCTTTGCCGGAGACATTCGCAATCACGCTGCCGTTTTCCAGCGTAAGGCGTCCGCCTTCAACCTTCACCATCGCCGTCGTTCCGCCGTATTCGCCGGAAAGAACGATGTTCGTAAGCGCAAGCGAGTGGTTCCCCGGAACCATAATCGTCGCATCCGCCCGGCGGAAAAGCGTATGCCCGTCGCCGTCGAAAACAATCGCCGCGTCGTTGGTTACGGCAAAGCCGGTGTCGAAATCGACATCGTGCAAGAGGCGCACCGTCGCACCGTTGGTTGCGACGGCAAACCCTTCGGCAACGGTAAGATAAAATTTTTCCTCCTCGCCGCCGGGAGCGAGAACCCCGACTTCGGCGACAGCTTCGGGCACCGATTGCGGGCCTTCAGGGGCTTTCGCCCATTGCAGATTGTCCCCTTCCTCCGCAATCTGCGCAGCAAGCGGCGGATTGTCGCCAATTCCGGCCTGGTCGCAGAAGAACACTCCTAACGACGAGTCGGCTTCGTCACGGGGACAAGTGAAGCTGCCGAATATTCCGCCTTCCTTGTTGCCGGACGCATTGCCGATGCTGAATCCTACGCCGACATAGCCCGCAGCCGCGCCGTCAAGAACAAGCTTGGCGTTCTTGTTGTAAAGGTAGACGTTGCTTTCTTGCTTGTTGTAGATATTGCCATATACCGACGCCAGACCGGAAAGCTGAACCTGCGCGCCGCCAGCCACAAATACTCCGGCCGCATAATAATCCGACAGACAGTCATAGATGCGCCCGCCGGTCATTACCAGTTTACTCCCCGCGTCGGACAGGCACACGCCAGAACTGTTTACCAACGTTTGCTTGCTGCTATGGCATAAGTTTTTCGCAATCTCGGAGCCTGGATGCATTTCCACGCAGCCAGGATTCTTGACAAACACCGTAGAGCATTTACTGCACTCGACGTTTCGAACAATGGCACCATCATTCAGAACGAGACTTCCGCCGTCGACAGTAATGAAGTGGCTGGTGCGCGGGCCCGTGCCCGCACCGTCAAGAGCGAGATTGGCGACCGAAAGCGTCTTGCCGGCACCGACGCTGAACGCACCGTACTTGCCGATGGTGATCTGCCGGCGGCCGGTGGAGGAAGAGAGCGTAAGCGGTCCGGCAAGATTCACGGCATTGGTAAGTTC
>CALYTX010000057.1 GCA_945487985.1 uncultured Verrucomicrobiota bacterium
GGCCATTTCACAACCGCCCACAGATTAATGCCACAAGCGCGCATCGCGGCGATTTCGCTGTCGGCCGAAAGCCGCGAGAATACGAGCACGCTTGAAACCAGCAGCGCGAGCGGAATCGTCCACTGCATCGTCTCCGGAAAGCTCACCACGGCGAAATCCCACACCAGCGATGCGGCCACCCCGTCGAGGATATAGCCGACAATCTGTACGAGCAGCCCGATCGTCAGCACGAAACTCAATACCAAAAACGCGAGCAGGAAACTCGTCAGGAACGACGCGAAAACATATTTCTCGATCGTCTTCATCCGACGCTTTTCAACAGGAAATTATTCTTCCGTCCTTGCCGCAGCACGGCAACCCTGCCCTCGACGAGATCGGAGGCGGCGAAAACGCGTTTTTCATCCACCTTCTCGCCGTTGAGCGCCAGCCCGCCCTGCGCGGCCATGCGCCGGGCTTCGCCGTTCGACTTGAACATCCCGGCGGCGGCGGCGACTGCATACACGCTCTTGCCGACGATTTCCGCCAGCGGCAGCGCGGCCGACTTGACATCCTTGAAAACCATCTCGAGTTCCGCCGCGGTCTTGCCGCGCGTTTCGCCGCCGAACAAGGTCGCCGTCGCTTCCTGGGCCGCCTTGAGTCCTTCCGGACCGTGGATGAGCAGCGTAAGCTCCTCGGCCAGCGCTTTCTGCGGAATGCGCGCCTCGGGACGCTCCTTCATCTGAGCTTCAAGTTCCGCAATCTCGTCAAGGCTCTTAAGCGAAAAAACCTTCAAATAGCGAATCACATCGTCATCGGCGGCGCGCAGAAAATACTGGTACCAATCGTAGACGCTCGTCATTTCCCCGTTCAGGAAAAGCGCATTGCCTTCGGATTTGCCGAACTTGCGCCCGGTCGAATCAAGCAGTAGCGGAAAGGTAAGTCCATACACCGACGTGCCGCGCATCTTGCGCACCAGATCGGTGCCGGCGGTGATGTTGCCCCACTGATCGGCTCCGCCCACTTCCAGCCGGCAGCCGTAGGCATCGAACAAGTGCAAGAAATCGTTGCCTTGCAGAATCTGATAGGAGAACTCAGTAAAGGTAAGCGCGCCGTCCGATGCTTCCAGGCGCTTTTTCACGCTTTCCTTGGCCAGCATCTGGGGCACGCGGAAATTGATGGCGATATCGCGCAAAAATTCAATCGCCGATGTGCCTTTGTACCAATCGTAGTTGTCGACCAACAGCGCCGCGTTGGGCCCCTCGAAGTCGAGCACCCGCGCGAGATTCTCGCGAATGCCCGCCTTGTTGCGCTCGACTTCCTCGACGGTAAGCATGTTGCGCTCGGCCGATTTGCCGGACGGATCGCCGATAAGCCCCGTAGCCCCGCCCACCAGCGCCACCACTTTGTGGCCGGCCTGCTGAAAGCGCTTTAAAACCATGATCGAAACGAGATTGCCGGCCTGCAGCGAACGGGCAGAAGGATCGAATCCGCAATACACCGTCATCGGGCGGTCGAGCGCCTTTTCAATTTCCGGGTCGGTGAGCGCCTCGACGAGGCCGCGAGCTTTCAGTTCTTCAATCAGTTTCATATCTGATTATTATAGCAAAATAACGCCCGCCTGCGCTTTAGGCAAAGCGCACCGTCCAAGGCCCGTTCTCACGCCAACAGGCGCGCACAGCCTCGACTGCGGGTTCAACGTAAAGGGGCCGGGCCTGGTGGCGGAACCAGGTATCCTGCCGCTTGGCAAGCTGGCAAGTGCGCGTCAGAATCTTCGCGCGATCGTCGCCATCTCGATAGCCGATGGCGAGCGAAGCCGTCCGCGACCACACCGGATAAAGCTCGCGCAGGCGGCGCTTTTCCTCCTCAAGCCCATCCGCAAACATACGCTCGAGCCGTTCGGCGATGCGCGCGCGCACCACACTGCGGTCGATGCTAATCACCGGATATTCCGGCGCCGGGTCGGTCCATTCGCGGTCAAGTCCGCGCAGGAGCGCCGAAAAATACAGTCCTGTCCCGCCTACAATCACCACGGGACGCTCGTCGGGAACCTTCCGTATCCACTCGCCGGCAGCCCGCAGCCAGGCTCCGGACGAGAACTCCTCCGCGGGGGTGACGATATCCACTCCGCCCATGTGGAATTCCTCGCGCTCCTCGCGCGAAGGCTTGGCCGTGCCGATATCCATGCCGGCATAGACAAGCATCGAATCCGCGCTTAAAATCCAAGCGCCTATCTCGCGCGCCAGCTCGGCGGCGATAGCGCTCTTGCCGCTGGCTGTCGGGCCGGCAAGGATATAGGCAGAGCGGACAATCATGTCCTGCGACCTTGCGCGAAGGAAACGAAGACGATCGCGGCGGCGGCAAGGCAGATAAAACTGTCGGCGAGGTTGAAGCAGGGAAAATGGCTCTCCCGCCAGTAGAAATCGAACATGTCAACCACATAGCCGCGGCAGACTCGATCGATCAGATTGCCGACGATGCCAGCGTAAAGCATAATCTCTCCGGCAAGCGAACAGAACCGCACGCAGCCAGGCAACGCAAGGCCGCCGCGTGCGCGCGGGAAGATCTCGGCGCGCTTCCAGACTGCCAGCGCCAGCGCCAACGCCCCGAACAGCGCCAGCGGCCACACCTGACCTTGCAGCATCCCCCAGGCGCAACCGCGGTTTTCCACGTAGGCGAGATTAAACACTCCGGGCACGACACAAACCGCCGCCCGGTCGCGCAAGGTCCGGACGGCGATTTCCTTAACCAGTTGGTCAGCGGCGACCAGCGTCGCCACGAGCCCCAGAATCAGCCAGAACTTGCGCATCAGCCGCGATTGCGCTCCATTTCGCTCTGGCACTCCATGCAGGTAAGCACGAACGGCTGGTTGAGCAGACGCGGTTTGCGGATAAGCTGCCCGCATACGGTGCAGACACCGTAACTGCCGTCTTCAATGCGGTGCAGAGCCTCTTCGATGCGCTGGATAGTGCGGTTGATATTGCCCATCTGCCCGAGCGCCTGCAGACGAAGAGTCTGGTTGGTGCCATCGCCACCGTCGGCCTCGTGGTCGTCGGCTTCGTTGAAGCCGGTCGCCTTCATCGCATCCACGCCGTTGAGCGCATCCTCCCGGGCTGTCAACAGCAGTTTGCGGAATTCCTTCAGGTCGGCAGCAGGGAACTTGTTGGTGTTCTTGCCCTGCGAACGCGAGGTCGGACGGATGGAAAGACGGATTTCGTTTTCGTTGCGCTTCTGGTCTTCGTTACGCGCCGACCGCTTCATTTCCTCTGCAATCGACATCGCAAAGGCGACCGACTTTTCCGAACTGAACAACCCCTCGCCCTCCGCACCAGGCTTTTCCTCGACCGGAACTTTCTTGATAATCCGCGGCGGAACACGCTTCGCGTCGGCCTTCTCGACATTGGTCGACAACGCGGCGACATCCTTGGCAGCCACCGGTTTCTTCGCAGCAGCCGGCTTTTTCGCGGTAGCAGGCTTCTTTGCAGCAGCCGCCTTCTTCGCGGGCTTGGTTTTTCCGCTCTTGCCTACCGCTGGTTTGGACGGCTTCTTCTTCGCTACTTCTTCGATTTTAAATCCCATGACCTCTCCTCCCTTCTTTCAGCATCTAATAGCGCCACTGAAGAGATTCTATCATATTTGCATGCCGGGGGGAAGTTTCATCCACTGGCGGATTTCCTCCGGAAGCGGCTCGATCGCCTTGATGGTTGCAAAGCGCGTCGTGCCTTCCAGATTCGGCAGCTCAAACTGATCCCCTGCCTTCTTGCCCAGCATGTTCTCGGCCAGTCGCGCCTTACAGGAAAGGATTCCCTTCTCTACATCATTATCCCATTCGCCGAGCACGTGGTAGGTCTTCTCGCCTTCATCGGTAACAATAACCACGCTAACCCCAGGCATGACCTCGTCGGCAACCGCGGAGGCGAAATCGCTCGGAGCGATCATTTCGAGTTCCTGCTGCATCACCGACTGCTTCTGCATGAGCTGGCGCTGCTCGTCCTTGGCGTACTGATATTCCGCATTCTCGGAAAGATCGCCGAATCCTTTGGCGAATTCAATCTTGCGCACGTTCTCGGGCATGTCCACGTTGATGAGTTTCAGATACTCGGCCTTGCGCATCGCATAGCTGCGGAACGAAGTGGCGCGCGCATATTCCTTCTTCTTCTCGATCTTGACGAGGTGGGACTCGAGTTCCGGCACGATCTTCGTCATGCGCACAACGATCGTGTGGTGAGTCGAAGGATCCCATGCAATCGAAGCCTGGAAGCGCTCAAATACGAACACTTGGTCCGACGGGGAAAGAAGCTTGAACATCTTCTCCAGCCAGACCTTGTCTGCAAACAACCGGCGGACAATGTTCTGCATTTTCAGAACTTCACCATTCCGGCGTCCCTCGCCAAGGGCGATGGCGTGGGCAAGAATCGTCGTCAGGGCCGGCAACTCCGGCCACAGTTCGTAGCTCTTGAGCACCCGGATTTTCTTCCCGTCGACATCTACGTCGGAATACTTGAAAACGCCGAACTGCTCAATCTTGCCGACGATGAGCGTCACGAGTGTTGCGGGCGCCTGCGACTCGCGCAGCAAAGCGCCAATCGCCTTGCGGCAAGGGTAGGCGACCGTCCGCCCCTCGGCATCCGTCACGCTTTCATTGCCGAACGCATTGACAATTTCGACCACGGCCGTGAAACACAGCTCGGGAATGGCCGCATAAAGCTTCTCCCGGGCCGCTGCATCGGCAGCAAGAAACGCAATCATCGCGCCAACTTCGCGCGCCGGCAGTTCGGCCGCCGCTTTCACGAAGCGCTTGCGCTCCCAGAGGTATTCGCGCATTTCCGCCGCAGGCGGATTGGCGAACCCAAGCGCCTTCACCTGGCAGGCCAGGCGCGCGTAGAGCGCGTCGTCAACCTTCCTCGCGGCGGTCGCCGCGAAAGCTATGCGTTCTTCAATCTGCGCCTTCGCTGCCGCATCGGCGGTATTGAACTTGCCCTGAGCCACATATTCGCGAACATCCGCGAGGATCTGCTTGGGGTCGGTCTTGTGCGAGAAAGCCGTCAACCACCTGTCGCCGTAATCCTCGACCGAAACTTTCAGGCGAATCGGGTCGGCGCGCTTGACCGGGATTTCCATCAACTTGTCCTTGCGCAACTCACCGCGGGCGAGATCCCAGAATTTCTTCCAGTTGACGCTCTTCACGAAGCCGTTGCCCACACAAACATCTTCAAGACGGGCGACGGGCATATCACCGTAACTCTTGAGAACTTCCTTGATGAGCTCTCCCGGCCGCTCCTTGAGCATTGTCTCGAAGGCGGCCGGATCGGCGGCCTGCTTGACCAAGATGTGGTCTTGCGGGGCAACCTCGAGCATGTCGACTGCCGCAGCGTATGAAAACTGGTGACCGCGCTTGGTTTTGAAGTCAACCGTCACACGCTGGTAGAAATAATCCGCGCGAACCACCTTGCCCAGCCCCCACGCGTCGCTCAACACCAGCGAACCGACCTGGAATTTCAACAATTTCTCGAGCGCCACAAGTGCCTTGTCGAACGGCTTGGCGCCTGTCGCGGCGCTTTCCGAAAAAGCGAAGTCTACAAAAGAAAGAAGAAGGCGATCTTTGGTCGTCTTCTTCAATGCGTCCTTAACGCCGGATGATTTGAGATTCTTGGCTATCTCTTGCTGATTGTCGCGGATGAGCTTGAACGCCCCTTCAAAATCCTGCTTTTCCGCAAACTCGCCCAACTGAACCAACGTTTGATTATCGGACATTTTCGTCTCCCTTAAAAAATTTATGTCAGGTTATTATAGCAAATTACCAACCAGCGGAGCAACGGCCCTCCCGCTCCACCCTTATCCCACTTTTTCTGTGTCGATTGAAAAGGTAAACATGGTTTTTGAGAACGATTAGTTCTACAGTGGACATTGATTCTCCTTGTCCTTGATGCACATCCCCGATAATTCCTTCTCCATATCTTCCCCTAGGGGAAGACCCATGTTTACCTTTTCAAATTCGGTAGACTGTTCCTTTCGGCTCCGACGCGGATATGGTGTCCGCGCGGGAACGCCGGATTAACGAAAGGAGAAACGACATGGCACAGATGACCATCGTCGACAGGAACAGCATCGAGGACGGGCTTCGCCGCGGCCTCTCAATCCCCGAGATCGCGAGGCTGGTCTCAAGGCCCCCGCAGACCGTCACCAACGAGATCAAGTCGAGGCGCATCAATTCGGCCAAGGGCCTCAAGCCCACGAACTCGACGTGCAGGTGGTACGGGGAATGCAAGAGGACGCAGGTCTGCGACACGCACTGCGGCATGAACAAGTGGTGCAAGAACTGCCACCAGTGCTTCCTGCAGTGCAGGGACTACGAGGTCCGCACCTGCGAGAGGCTCTTCACGCCACCCTTCGTCTGCAACGGATGCAGGCACGAGTCAGTCTGCCACCTGCCCAAGAAGTACTATATCGCGAAGAACGCGCAGGCCGACCGCGAATCGAAGCTGCACGACTCGCGCAAGGGCGTGCACACGGGCAACGCCGTGCTCGCGAAGATGAACGAGGCGCTGAAGGACGGGCTCGGGAAGAACCAGTCCGTGCGGCACATCATGGTCGCCAATCCCGAGACTTTCGCGGGCGTGAGCGAAAAGACCGTCTACACCTACATCGGGGGCAAGATCTTCGACGTGGGGCGCGGAGACCTTCCCTACGCCTGCTCGCGCAGGCCGAGACCGAAGGACGTCGTCACGAAGACCGACGCGAAATGCCGCATCGGACGCACGCACGAGCTCTTCATCCACTGGAAGATGCAGAATCCCGACGTCAAGGTCGTCGAGGCCGACACGCTCAAGGGGAAGGTCGGAGGATGCGTCCTGTTCACGCTGATCTTCGAGTGCGGTCTCGTCCTCGCCTTCCACAAGGAGCGCGAAACCGCCCAGACGTGGACGGGGATCGTCAACATGCTCTACCGCGTCGCGGGAAGGCCGCTGTTCATGCAGCTCTTCCCTTGCATCCTCGAGGACAACGGCGCCCCGTTCTCCGATCCCGTGATGACCGAGAACGCCCGCGCGGACCACAACCCCTACAAGCTCATCCCGCGCTCCAAGGTCTTCTACTGCGATCCGTACTGCGCGACGCAGAAGCCGCGCATCGAACGCGTCCACGAGGAGCTCCGGCGCATCCTCATCAAGGGGACGAACTTCGACCTGATCGATCAGGACGACGTCTGCCTGGTGCTGTCGCACGTCAACAGCTACTCGCGCACCTCGCTCGACAACTCCACGCCCTACGACGAATTCGTGAAGGAATACGGCTACGAGGGCCGCAGGTTCCTCGAACGGCTCGGCGTCGTGAAGATCCCCGCCAACGAGGTGACGCTCGATCCGTATCTCCTCGGCAAGAAGTTCAAGCGTCATGCCGACAAGGTCATCCTCAGGAAGGCGGGCGTGACGAAATGAACGGCGGATCGGGAATCACCGCACAAGGAGGACACCTATCGGTTAGCGTAGAAAAAGACTGAGCCTTCTTGCGAAGGCCCAGGCCCCTTGAGGGCATCACCCATGACGCCATAAGGGCAAACCGAAAATTTTCCCGGCGTCGCGGGTTGGGGTCCTATTGTATCAAAATGCCATGACTGCGGCAGAACGAATTGAAACGGACCCAAATCGATACGAATGGCAGCCGCTTCGGAAGAGGTAAACGTAACTCAAGAACGAAAAGCCACGTTTACCTCTTCAAAGGTATGTTTAGTTTTTCAGACGGCA
>CALYTX010000058.1 GCA_945487985.1 uncultured Verrucomicrobiota bacterium
AAACCCCAATCACTTTTTCTTCGCGCCGTCGCAACAGCAGCAACCGCCGCCGCAGGACTTGCACGAGCCGCCACATTCGCAGGGCGCACCCTTTGTCAGAACTCGCCGGACGGCAAGCGCGGCAAGAATCAAGATAACGGATACGACTATAATTGACTCATAGTTCATTTCCCGTACCCCTTCCTGACGATCATCCAAATACACCAAAGGTCAACGAGAATCGCGACAGCCGTCCAGATTCCAAAGCCACCGCCCGCGAAAAGCACTCCAAGCCTGTACACGCTGAGCGCGAGAACATACCCGACAAAGAGCTGAAAGGCGACTGCGAACCATCCCCACTTCTGCGAACCCATCTCGCGGAATGTCACGGCGATCGCCACCATGCACGGCGGCACGAACAGGTTGAACATCATGAACGAGAGCGCGGCGAGTTTCGGGAAGTCGCTGATTGCCGCAAAGAAGTTCTGGATGTGCGCACCGCTCGAGACCCCATCCATGCCCACGGTGACGAGCTTCAGCGTCGCAGTCGCCTGCTCCTTTGCAATTTCGGCGGAGACGGACGCCGCTGCGCCCTGCCACGAGCCGAAGCCGAGAGGCTCGAACAACCAAGCGATCCAACTGCCCAGATCGTGCAGAATCGACTTCTCGATCTCCTCGTCCGCAAGCAGGTTCATTGACCAGTCGAAGTGCATTATAAACCAGAGGAACACGCACGCGGGGAATATCACAAGGCCCGCCTTGAGGATGTAGCCCTTGAGACGGTTCCACGTGTGGTGCCACACGCCCGATATCGTCGGCATGTGGTAAGCGGGGAGTTCAAGAACGAACGACGACGCCTCGCCGGCAAAGAAGCGCGTCTTCTTAAGCGCAATTCCGCCGAGAATGATAATTGCTATGCCGACAACATCCATCATGGCCGCGACATACCACTGCTCGCGGAAGAATAGCGCGGCGAACATCGCGATAATCACCGTCTTCGCACCGCACGGGACGAACGTCGCGAGAATCACCGTCATGCGGCGCGCCCGCTCGTTCTCGATGGCCCTGGCCGCCATAACCGCGGGGACGCCGCAGCCCTTGCCGACGAGCATCGGGATGAACGACTTCCCCGAAAGGCCAAAGCGGCGCAGGAGGCGATCCATGATAAACGCAACACGCGCCATGTAGCCGCAGTCCTCGAGAAAAGCGAGGAAGAAGAACACGACGAAAATCACCGGGATGAACCCCAAAACCGTGGCAACGCCGCCCCACGCGCCGTCTACGACGAGGCTCTTCACCGTGTCGTTCACGCCGGCCTTTTCAAGCGCGCTTGTTATCAGTGCGCCTACGCCGGGCACCCAAACACCGAAGTTCGAAGGATCGGGTTCCTCCCACTCCGCGGCTTCCTTGTACGCCGCGTAGTCGACGTCCCAGAGATCGGGCTCGTCTTCGTTGTCTTCCTTCGCGACCGGCTCGCCGGTTTCCTCGTCCTCCACGAACACATCTTTCGCGACAATTGTCGCGGCGATCTGCTCGTCGATTTCCTCGGGCATCTCCTCAACCTGTGCGTCGCCGGCCTTGCCCTCGTTTACCTTTTCGAGATAGGCCTTCTCCCAGGCGGACTTCGAGGCGTCCTTCTTTGCGAAAACGCCCTGCGCGTCTTCGAACGCCATGCCCTTGTACTTTCCTTCTTCGCGGCACGCGTGCGCCGTAAACGGGAGATGCCATCCGTCGGCGAGAAATTCGTCGTTCGCCCAGTCGGTTAGAACGGTTCCCGGCCCGTTCTCCGCGACGGCGAGGAACCACATCACGCAAAGGGAAAGAATGAAAATCGGAAGCGCGAGTATCCGGTGCGTCACGAACTTGTCGATCTTGTCCGACAAGGTCAACTTTCCCTTTCGATTCTCGTTGAGAGTGAGCGAATTGTCCATGAGACGCTTGATGAATTCATAGCGCTGGCTCGTAATGATCGACTCCGCATCGTCGCCGAGCTCCTTCTCGCAATCACGGATGTGCTCCTCGATGTGCTTCATCTCGCCGACGCCGATGTCGAGCTTCTTGATTATCTCGCGGTCGCGCTCGAAGACCTTGATTGCGTACCAGCGGATCGAGCGGAGCGGCACTTTGTCCTGTATGGACTCCTCGATGTGGGCGATCGCGTGCTCAACGGAACCCGAGAACACGTGCGGCACGTCTGGAAGCTTGTCCGGCCCCTTCTCGACAACAGCCTTCTTCGCCATCTCGACGAGTTTCTCCGCGGCCTCCATGCCGCCCTCATTCCTGAGCGCCGATATGCCAACAACCTCGCAACGGAGGGTCCTGGCAATCTTCTCGAAGTCAATCTTGTCACCATTCTTCTTCACGACGTCCATCATGTTGACGGCCATCACCATCGGCAGCCCCAGCTCCGCAAGCTGGGTGGAAAGGTAGAGGTTGCGCTCGATGTTCGTGCCGTCGACGATGTTAAGGATCGCATCCGGCCCCTCCTCGACGAGGAATCGGCGCGACACCTTCTCCTCGATGGAGTAGGGCGAGAGCGAATAGATGCCAGGGAGATCCTGTATGATGACATCCTTATGGCCGGCGAGGATGCCATCCTTCTTCTCGACCGTGACGCCCGGCCAGTTGCCGACATACTGCTCGGACCCGGTAATCGCGTTGAAGAGAGTCGTCTTGCCGCTGTTCGGATTGCCTGCGAGGGCTATTTTCACGCTTTTAGACATTGGCCACCTCCACATTCTGCGCAGTAGCGTCGTTGACCGCGATGCGACTCTCGTGGACGGCGAGAATCATGTTGCCGTAGGATTCGCCCACGACGCGTACAATCGTGCCAGCAATGAACCCCAGAGCACCGAGATGCCGTTTCACCGGCTCTTCGCCTGTCACGCGGACGATTCGCGCCCGATCCCCTTCCTTCATTTCCGCCAGTTTCATTTCAGCAATCTCCTCGTTCCAACAGAACCTTGCTGTTCCTTATCTTGTTAGACGCGGTAAAGTTTACCAAAACTAACTTACCCCTGTCAATAGGGTTGACTGCAAGAAAGAGTGAATCGTCTGGAATTACAATCTTACCAATACACGTAGCCGTAGGGATCGTAGCCGGGATTGGCCGACCAATAGAGCGATTCCTTCGACGACAGATCGAAAAGGCGAGATAGCGTTGTCGTATTCGGAACCGCTCCCCAGTTGAGCAGCACGAGCGCATGCCGGCGAAGATTGTTGTCGAGCGAAAGCGAATAATTGGCCTTGCCAATTGGATCGCCCTTCCCACCCGTGCCTCCACGAATGCGCTCGTCGAGAACCTTGAACGGCGAAATCTGGTCGAGCAAAACTCCCTTGTCGTCGGAGATTGCAAAAACCCCATCGGCGGTTATAATCCATCCCGGCCGCGGCGAAAGTAGCGAAGGCCGCGACGATTCGCGCCAACGCAACATCGAAAGACCGACATCTTGGTAGGGGAAGCTATCCCAGTTCGACTGATCGAGTGAACGACACAGCGCGCGTTCGACCTTGTTCGTGGTTGCATACGCCACGAGCGGAATTTCGCAATCCTTTATCCCTTTAGGCTTGCGCGGCAGAGGTTTTTCAACCTTCTCTTCATCGAGCGAAAGTCCCATGTCGTCGCCATCGGCCAAATCATGCGCCTGGTTGGTAGGACGCTTGAAATCGCGGATATGATCCTCGGCGTACTCCATTTTCTTCATTCCCCAGCGAATCTGCGTCTCATACATTTTAGTAAAGACGAAACCGGCCTGTTTGGCGATTTCGTCGTTGCCGACTACCAGCACCTTCGCACCCTTCGCGGCAGCGTCGCGCACCTCGCGCAATGTGAGCGCGGTATCGTTTCCGGCGATGAGTATCATATCCTTCGTCGCCCCGCCGGCGGAGAATTCCTCCGCGGCAATCCCGAGACAGTCCACCAGCCGCCGCGCGTCCTTGCCCGAAACGGCGACACGACGCGTTGGCGCTGGACGGTCGGCGAAGTAGTCGTTCATCAGTGCCGCAGCAACCCTTGTGGCCGCCGGACACTTTCCGCGCCCGGTCCGCCCCTCGAAGTCGAGCGCGCAAACATGGATAGAACCCTTGCCGAAATCAGAGCGCATGAGCGATGAGTAGGCCATGTCGAATTCGCCGCGCACGAGCGGCCGGAAGCCCATGCGCTGCGGAATTAGCAGCGTCACAAGCGAAAGCGAATGCGAAGCTTTCCAACGCCAGCCTCGACCGCCTTTGTGCCAGAACTGCGCCGGACCCCAGTCTGGCGCCCACTGCCAGGCGCTTGAATCGACAAGCGGCAACGGCTCGCCGCGCCAGTAACGCAAATCGTCGTCCTCGACGCCCTTGAGCGAGCAGTTGTAGAAAATCCGTGGTTTGGAATCTTCGCTTTCAAAACCAATCCGCCGCCAGGTTTCACCCATCTGGGAAAGGATCAACAGCCGCTTGCCGGCGGCGACTTTCCCCGCGAGCGCGGCAAACGCTTCAATGCGTGCGGCAGGCGTGTTGGTCGAGGCAAAATCGTCCAGCGCACGCCGCCCGATAACGATATACTGCTCGGCGGCGGCAGCGAGATCCTCGAGCGAGGTCACCTTACGCAGGGAAAGACCAAGCTGCTCCAGCGCCGCGGATGATTCGCCGCGCGGATCGAGTATCGCCATTGCTTTAACCCCGGCGATGGCGGAAGGCTCGGCTGCGACTTCGAGCCACATACGGTCGGTCCGTTCCGAAGCTGGCAAATTCTTCGCCTTAAAGTTGGCAACCAGTTCATACTTGCCGGGCGTGGAAGGCAAATCAAACTCAAAGGCATCCCAAACCACATCGCCCTGCTTGAGTTGAATCGTCTTGGAACCCTTGAGAAGCGTCTGTTTCCCGCGCATCAGCGCCCAAGACGCCTCAACTTTTTCCTCGCCAAGCCCGTCCCAAACCGCAACGATTGATTTCACCGCCTTTTCCCCGGGCCAATAACTGTGGGTCTGGTCGGCAAAGCGCGCCTTGGCGCTGGGATCGCCGCCGAGAAAGACGCAAAGATCGTGGTTGTAGAGGCTGTGGATAGCCAGTTCCCAATTGTTCGATCCCGGCTTGAAACTGACATCGTCAAGATACATCGGCGAAATCCGGCAACCCCAGGCGCGCCAGGCCCGACCAACCTCGCGGACAAAGCGTTCATGCAGTCTGCGCCCGCCTTCCGAGAAATCGTAGAGCGTATACTGCGAGCCTTGCTTGTCGCCAGCAACGAAACCGCCGTAGTAGTTACCGGCCTTGGAATAGGCAAACGCGCGCATTTCCGCGAGCATCCGCGGCTGTTCCGCGCGGTAGGCCGCTTCACCGTCGTAGATTGCGCACCACTCGGTCATCGAAGGCTGCGCGCCACCGAACCAGCTGCCGTAATACGGCTGACCGAATTCAGCTGCATAATATGGAATCGTATCCTCCCGGTTGCGGCGGTCGAACCAGTCGGAATACCATTCCAGACGTTCCTGCAAGGGGGTGAAGTTGAAATAAAAGTTCGAACATCCAATATCGCACAAATTGCCGTCACCATGGGCGAAGGCTAGTGCGTTGGGGTGAAAGCGCTTCACGAATCGGCAGGCCTCAACGATATCTCCCTTGCCAGACCCCTTGCCCATGTCGCGCGCGCCCATTGTCCAAGACGCCGCACACATCATGTTCACGCCCACGGAAACGCCCACTGCGGAAGGATAGTTGCGGACGCTTCGCGCCCAATATTCGCAATAGCGCGCGTATTCCGCGGCAAGTTCCGGGTCGGTGGCCGCCTTGCGGCAGGAAGCAATCGAAGGCGCACCAATAAAAGCCAAAATCCCTTTGCGTGCATACAGCTCCATCGTTGCTCGCGGCATGCGGAAACGAGATTCGTGCTGGTGTGTCTGGTAGACGGCATTGAAGCCGGCCTTGAGGAAATTCCCGAAGTCTTTATCGACATCATGCATGCCGCCGCCCCAAAATCCGCGAACCGACTGGGGGTGGCCGTTGAAAATCAGCTGACCCCTTTCGCGCCACACTTCGCGGAATCCAAAGATGAACTTCTCGGGAGCTTCCCCCTTTGCCGCGCCCGCCTCGATTTCACTGGCACAGGCATAGAGAAAAGGACGGCCTGGCTCCCACAACACCGCGTCGCTCCACGGCTCGGAGACCTCTATCTTGTTGGCTCCGGCGACCAAATCGACCGTCTTGCGGATCGTCTTAACGGTTTTACCAGAGCGTTCTTCGGAAATCACAAAAGAAAGCGTGGCCTTCTGTGCGGCCTTGGCGTAAATCTGGCTGCGCAAGGAAATCTTCTTCTCGCGCACCGAGGTGTCGGCGAAAACATCCTCGAGTATCACGTCCGCCCGCCTTGAAAGCTTCATCGGCGAGAAGAAGTGGCGCTGCTTGGCAATATCGTCGCGAGCGCGGTAACGAACGCCTGCAGTCCCGGTTCCCAAACCGCGATTAGTGGCGAACAGACGTATTTCGTTGTCCTTGCCGAATTCAAGCGCCTTGCTCAAATCGACAAAGCCGACCGGCGGCAGCATCGTGCCGCAACGTTTGCCGTTGACGAACACCACCACCTCGACACCGCCGATTTCCTGCTCGAGCGTTACGAGCGCGCCTTGCCAGTCGGCCGGCACGCGAACGGTTTTCCGGAACCAGCAAGCATAGGTGTCGTTATAAGCATCGGCCGGTTCAGCGCCCTTGTGGATGGTTGCCAGCGGCACAAGCGCGTCCAGCGATATGGGCTTGGGCATCCAGTTGACTGCGCGGCCGTCGCGCGCGATATAACGTCCGGACGTCGGCGCGGAAGCGGTTACGGATTCCGGCGCAGGCGCGGGCTTGCCCTTCTTGCCCTTCTTACCCTTCTTATCCTTCGCCGTCTTGGCAGAGCGCTTCTTGCGCGTCTTTACCGATCTTGCACCGCTATCGCCAAGACCCAGAAGCGAATCGTCGGCCATCAACTCGTCGAGCGTTTTTTCAGAATCAGCTTTCGGATCTTCCAGCGGCGCTGGACATTCCGAGCGATCGACATTCTTCAAATCGCCAATCTGCAGCGGCTGCGCGAACCAGCCTTCGGTAAGGTCAATCGACACTGGCGCAGCCGAAAGCGTCCATGCGGCAATTATAACGCCGCCAGTCAAGAAATACCTACTCATCATCCGCATCCTATTTAAGAATGAACTCAACAACTGGAATTTCCACCGGCGGCTTGTCGGTAGGAATACGTAAAGTGCCGTGAACAAGGTCAAGCTGGCTCTTGTCGTTCAGCAGCTGCGCATACGCTACGCGACGCGCAAAAGGAATAGTTATCGCGCCCCATTGCCACGCAAGTACGTGCATATAGAGACGGTTTGTCTTGGGGTTGTAGGTAAGAAGCGTGTTGGGTGGCGCGACAAACGACTCTGGCGCGGCGGTGCAACCGTAGATGGACTCTCCGCACGCGTGAAGCCACCGTCCGTAGGCCTGCAAACGCTCCTTGGCGCGATAGTCGAACTCGCCGCGTCCCGTCGGGCCTACATTCATAATCACATTGCCGCCATTGGAAACGGTCGAGATGAGCTGTTCGATGACCTGAAAAACGCTTATCCAGTAGTTCGCGTCTCGATCGACGCGTCAACTGGCGAGGGACTACGG
>CALYTX010000059.1 GCA_945487985.1 uncultured Verrucomicrobiota bacterium
AGGCGCAGAACGAGAGGAGCTGAACGATGATCGACACGACGCCACTCCGCAAAAAAACTCCTCGACCTCGCCATCATTGGGAAACTCGTCAAGAAGCAAGGGGGAATGGAAGACAATCCGTGTTGAAGATCTCGGTGATTTTTGCGGTGGGTCTACCCCAGGGATGAAAGGTGGTTAGACGGGGGATAGCGGACGGGAGAATGTGGTATAATATATCTGTTAGGGTGGCTCAATCTGTTATGGTGGCTCAATCTGTTATGGTGGCTCAATTTCTTGAATTCGCAATGCTTTTCGCGTTCGGCTTCTCGTGGCCGTTTGCGATTGCCAAGACATATCGCGCCAAACGCGTCGATGGCAAATCGCCGCTGTTTATGGTTATCGTACTGGTGGGGTACTCGTGCGGGGTCGCCGCGCGCCTGGTGGATGATTCGCCCGAGAACAACTGGCTTTGCTGGGTTTATCTAATCGACATGGTGCTGGTGTCGGTGGATCTTTCGCTATACTTCCATTATCTCAGGAAAAACCGTCGATGAAAATCTTTGTCGCCACCCACAACGCGCATAAGTTGCGCGAGATAGCTGCGATTCTATCAGGCTACGAAATCGTGGCCGACGACCCCGCTGGTGCGGAGGAAACGGCGGCGGATTTTGCAGGCAACGCGCTGATAAAGGTTCGTGCGATCGCCGCGCGGCACGAGGGCGAGTGGTGTCTGGCGGACGATTCCGGATTAGAAGTGCAGGCGCTTGGCGGCGCGCCCGGTGTGCGCAGCGCCCGCTATGCCGGTGAGCCTACCGATACGGCGGCGAACAATGCGCTCTTGCTTAAGAACTTGCAGGGGATGGACGATCGCCGCGCCAATTTTACTTGTGCAGTGGCTCTGGTCGATCCCAATGGTATCGAGCATGTAGTCCAGGGACGGTGCTTCGGGCGCATCGCTTGCTCTCCGAGTGGCGCGGCCGGCTTCGGGTATGACCCCTTGTTTGTCCCGGATGGCGGCGAGAAATCGTTTGCCGAGCTGTCCGCCGCAGAGAAGAACGCGATTTCCCACCGCGCCCGCGCGCTGGTGGAAGCGCGCGGTGTTATCGAGCGCCTCGCTGCGCCTCGGCGCGGCAAAAACGTCAGCGCCTGGCTGCGGTTTTTCCGCGTGGTGAACCTACCGACGGTGCCGGGCGATGTGCTTGCGGGCGGCGCGGCGGCGCTGGCGGGCGCGGCGGCTTGGTCTGGCGGCGGACTGGGCGGGATTGCCTGGGCGGCGGCGGCATCGGTTTTCTGGTATCTTTTCGGCTTGGCAGATAACGATATTGTCGGCGCGTCGACAGACCGCGGCCGACCTGTGCCATCGGGCGAGATTTCGTTGCGGGCGGCGCGCCTTGCGCGCGGTCTTTGCTGGGGGGGCGTTCTCGCCGTGGGCGCGGCATGTCCGTTGCCGCCGCGCTGGTGGATGGCGGGCATGGTGCTTTTCATTGCCATCGTCGTCTACAACCGCACCAAGCATCCGCTGTTGATGGGGCTGTGCCGGGGGTTGAACGTGGTTTGCGGTGCGATGGCGGCCGTTGAGGGCGGATTTTGCGTCCGACAGTGGACATACGTGCTGGCGGTCGCCGGGGTGTGGACGGTTTACATTGCCGCGGTGACTAAGTATTCAGATGGTGAGGAAAGCGATCCCTTCCGGAAGGCGACGGTCGGAATGCTCGTGGGGGCGCTCGTGTATCTGCAGCTTGGGGCGCTTGTAGTCTTCACTTTGATGGTTCCTCAACTCAGGTGGTTGCTGGTAGCCGGAGCGGTGTTGCTGGTGGCGCTGCGTATAGCGAAACTGTCCATGCCGAAAGTGAGCGCATCATGAAAAAACTTACCGTCGTTGCCGCCGGGTTGGGGTGGGAGTTGCTTGAGCGGGAGAAAGCGACGCGGATGGCCGGTATCGATTTTACCGGCGCGAAGAGTGTTTTCCCGGCCGTGACGTGTCCCGCACAAGCTACATTGCGCACTGCCTTGTCGCCTGCACGGCACGGAATGATCGCCAATGGCTGGTGGTCGGAGGAGTTGCGCAAGCCTTTTTTCTGGGATCAGAGTGCTAAACTCGTGAAAGGCGAGCGCGTGTGGGCGGCACGGCGCGAAGCCGGCACGAAGGTCGGGCTCTTCTTTTTCCAGCAATCGCTCGGCGAAGATGCCGACGTAATCGTTTCGCCGGCGCCGATCCACAAGCACGGCGGAGGGATGATTATGAGCGTGTACACCAAGCCCGCAGGGCTGTCGTCGCTGCTCGAGAAGACATGCGGGAAATTCCCGCTCTGGCGCTATTGGGGTCCTTTCGCCTCGCCGAAGGTCGGGCGCGCGTGCATCAAGTGGTTTGAGACGATGGTCGAGGCGGCGGAAGTCGACGAGGCATATTTGTATCTGCCCACGCTCGACTATGCTGCGCAACGGTCTGGTCCGGAATCAGGCGATGCCCGCGCGGCTTTCCGCGAGTTCCGTCGTCAGCTTGAGCGGATAGCCGATTTTTCCCAGCGCCAGGGCGCGGAGCTGTCGGTGACGGGCGATTACGCAATTGCGGCGAGCAACCTGCCGCCGGTGCGGCCGAACGTGGTATTGCGCCGGGAGGGACTTTTTGCCGTTCGCAAGGTCGGCGGGATGGCTTATCCGGATTTCTATGCGTCGAGTGCGTTTGCGATGTGCGATCACGAAGTCTGCGTAATTTACGGCGAGCAAGCGGAAAAGGCCGTCGCGGCGTTGCTTTCGACCGGCGAATTCGAACTGCCACCAGAGGACGCGGCCGATGCCTGCGGTGCGCGGATTCTGATTGCGCGCGCAGGGTCTTGGTGCGATTATGCGTGGTGGACCGATTCGCGGGAAGCGCCCGACTATGCCGCGCACGTTGATATCCACAACAAGCCTGGCTATGATCCGCGTGAACTGTTTCTTTTCAACCAGGGGATCGTCAAGGGCACGCACGGGCGTCCGTGCACGGTGGCCCGAAGCGCGGGTTGGAAATGAGACGGAAATCTGTTCGCGAATGCCGCAACGAGATGGAGGAGAAAGAAGATGAAGACAATTCCCGAGATCATTGATTTAGCCAGCGCCTACTATGGCAGCGCCGTGCTCTTTGCGGCAATCGACCTTGGCGTTTTCGCCGCCGTGGGTGAAGGCGGAACATTGGATGGAATCTGTGCACATACTGGCGGGGATGGACGCGGAATGCGGCTTTTGCTCGACGCGCTCGCGGCCGAGGGACTGCTCGAGAAGCGCGGCGAGGAATATTTCAACACACCGGCGGGCAAGGCGACATTGATTCCTGGCGGACCGGCGGATCTAACCAAGGCGATTGGTTACAACCGCGACGTTTATCCGGCCTGGGGCAGACTGACCGATTTCGCCAGAACCGGCAGGCCGGTGGAGCGGCCGGAAATCCACCTTGGCGAGGACGCGGCGAGGACGAAGGCCTTCGCGGCATCGATGTTTTCGCGTGCGATGGGCATCGGGCGCGGCATCGTGCCCATGCTCGGCAGGCTTGAAGGGCGCATTTTGGACTTGGCGGGCGGGCCGGGGGCGTATGCGATCTTGATGGCCCAGGCCAATCCCGGCGCGACTTGCGTGACGGTGGATTTGCCGGCGATTAGCGCCGAGGCCGCGGAATATGTCGCGCAGGCGGGTCTTAGCTCGCGCATCGAGTGTCGTGCGGGCGACTATCATCGCGACGAATATGAGCAAGGCGCGTACGATGCGGTAACCATCTTCGGCGCATTGCACCAGGAATCACCGTCGCAAATCGTCGATATCCTCAAGCGGGCCGGTCGGGCGCTGAAGGGTGGCGGGAAGCTTTTCGTACTTGATATGATGACTGATTCAACGCGCATTTCGCCTCGGTTTTCCGCACTGTTCGCCGTCAACATGGCGCTTACGACGAAGAATGGCTGGGTTTTTGCCGATAGCGAGTTGAAGGAATGGATGTCCCAGGCTGGATTCGCGGCCAAGGCCACCCGTCCGGCTCCGCCGCCGATGCCCCATTGGCTCGTTGAGGCCGTGAAAGAATCCTGATTTGGCAATCAGTTTCCACTTGCACAAAATCATGGCAAATAGTATACTTAAAATATCATGAGTTCGAAGTTAACGACTTTTTTCCGTACTGCGGGCGTGCTGATTTCGTTCGCGGCCTTTGCTTCTGCCCGGGCTGACGAGGAATCCGCCCCGGCGGCAGATGCCGTCGAAGATCGTATTGACGACAAGCTCAAGGCGGAGATCGCCTATGTTGAGGCGCTTGTCGACAGCGGGTTCGCTGATTTCGCAGAGGGCGTCATTGCCGCCACGAAGAAGAAGTGGCCGGAATCCGATGCGCTTTTTTTCGCCATCGAAATCCGCAGTATGCTGCTGACGGGAAAGTTTGACGAAGCCGAGGCGAAAATCGCCGCGCTCCCCGACCGTACGGGTTCGAAATACTGGGCGGCGCGTCTCGAGGTGGCGATCTACTTCTTCGCCCGCGGGCGAAAGGCCGAATGCGCGAAGATCTACGATGAATTCTTTGCCAAATTCCCCAACCCCAAGGCGCTGCCGAAGGAACTCAAAGATTTCTATAAGACCTCGTGCTATTCCTGGGGACAGATTCTCGTGGGCGACAAGAAGTTCGCCGAAGCGACCAAGGTCTATGAAAATCTGCTTGAACTCATCGACCGCAAGAAGGGAACCGAGGAAGACGCCAACACCTGGTGCAATGTCGCCTGCGAGACGGCCGAGATGTATCTGCACCTGGCCGAGGAATTGCCGACGGCCGGCCAGCGTTCGGGCTATATCGCTTCGGCGAAGAAGCTTGTCGACCAGCTGCTGTGGGAGCAAGGCCGTCCTGTCTATTTCGGGCGTGCAATTGCGATGAAGGCCCATATTGAGCTGTTGAAGGGTGATGTGGCCAGGGCTCAAGGCACGATTGATGATTACATGCCTACGCTCAAGTCTTTGCATGAGGAGATTGTGAACGTCGACCCAGAGGGGCGCTATGGACTCTTGCGTCAGTCGCCGATGCCGCTTTGCCGCTACATGCTGGCCGATTTGATGTGGAAAGAAGCCAAGTCCGAGTTCAAGAAGCCCAAGCGCGACGATGAGCGCATCAAATCGCTCATGTTCGGCGAACGCGGCAAAAACGGCAAACGCAACAATTCCGGCGCTTATAACCATGCGCTCACTGTTTTCATCAATTATCCCGAATCGAGCTGGGCGCCGGTCGCTGGCGAGCTTTCCGACGAGATTGAGAAGTTTGCCATCTCCACCTATGGGGCGAAGTTGAAGAAGGCGATCACCGATGAGCAGCTGGAAAAAGTCGTGCGCATCCAGTTCAAGACGGCTGCGGAAAAGCTTGGCGAGGGCGATTACGAGGGTGCCATCAAGGATTACGAGGCGGCACTTTCTCGCTATCCTGAGCGCAAGGAGTCGGTCCGCGCAATCGAAAATATCGCTACCGCCTATCATCAATTGATTCAGCGCTCGAAAGAGGAGGATAAAATCGAATCCTGGCGCATCGATGTTGATGCCGTCGAGGGCTATCTGGCCGAACGGTTCGCCGGCAACCGCGACCGCATGGTGATGACCGAGGCGGGCGACGCGGTTCTGCGTCTGGCGGCGCTCGAGAAACAACGCGGCGAGATTTCGCGCGCTGACGCGCTCTATCAGGCGTTTCTGCACAACTACCGCCGCCATGTCAACGCGGCAACCACGGCCGCGGCGATGGCGAACGAGGCGCAGACGGAAGAGAAATACGATGAGGCAATCAAACTGTGGACGGTGGTCGATAAATACTATACCAATTCAGCATTCCATGCCACAGCGCTATTCAACCTTTCCTTCTGCCACGAGCGTACCGGCAACCGGCCCGAGGCGATTGCGGTTATTAAGCGTTATTGCGACATTGAAAAAGTGCCGTTGAAAAAGATGCAGGCACAAATGCATTTGGCGATACTCTACAAAGAAGACGGTTTCGATATTCTCGCCGGGGCGGATACGAACGAAACCGAAGAGGCGGTCAATAGCCAGCTTAAGCGCGGCTCGGCTCAGATTATCCGCGGCATCAAGCAATTTCAGGATTTCGCGGCCAAGGCCGAGCAGGCACTAAAAAATCCCGGCACTTCCGCAGGCGACAAGAAGCAGTACAACAATCTTAAAGAGGGCGCGATGTTTCTGGTCGGCGATTGCTGGGGGCGCTTGACGCGTCCGGAGAACCGGCTGGAGGATTTCCGCAAGAAGGCCGTTGAGCATCTGGAGGAATATGTCAAGGTTTATCCAGAAGGTAAATACGCCAAGTGGGCTTATGTGAAGCTTGGAACCATCTACACGGCGCTGGGTGATGTGGAAAAATCGAAGGACGCGCTCGACCGTCTACAGCAGAAGTTCCCGGATTCGATAGAAGCGAAAAACGCCTTGCCGCGTCTGGCCAAGAGCCTTATTGAGATGGGGATGAAAGAAGAGGGCACCAAGCGTTATGCGGAAATGTTGCAGCAGAACGGCAAGTACACGGCCGGTCAATTCGTGAATGCCGGCGAAGCGCTGATTGAAGCTCGCAGCTGGGATTTGGCCAATCAGGCTTTCGAAATGGCCAAGACGCTGGCGGCCACCAACCAGATGACGGTAATTGCGCGCGCGAACATCGGTTTGGCCAAGGCGCTCTATAAACAGAAGTCGTTGGCCGAGGCGCGCGAGGCATTGGAGGCGTTTTTTGCGAACAAGAGAATGTCGCGCGTGGCTATTGCGGCGGATGCCCACGAACTTTTGGTTGATGTGGCGTCCGAACTCGGTGTTAAGCAGCGCGACGACAGACTTCGTCAGAAAGACTTTGCCACCGCGATCAAGTCGGTGAAAGCCTTGCGCAGTTTCTATAAAAACCAGAAGCGTCCGCAGCACGAAATCGCTGCAATCGACTTGAAGTCGGCAGATGTGACCATCCGCAAGATGAAGGCTGAAGAGGCGATGGGGCTTGAAGAGGCGGCGATGGCTTCGTGCGAACGCGCAGTGACTACGCTGCAAGGTTTCCTGCAGTCGCATGAGCCCAGCGAGGCCCATCCAATTGAGAAGATGACAGCGGGCGAGCTGTCCAACCTTGAACGTTGCTACGCTACGCTCGTTCCGCTGCTGGTCAAACTCGGCGACCGTCAGCTTGATTATGTTCTCAAGTTCGGCAGCGAATACTTGAAATATTTCCCCAATGGCAAGGCTCGCACCGAGGTTAACAACGCAATCAACCAAGCCAAGGCCAAAGGCGCGAAGATGCCTGCGCAGGAGGAGCCTTCCGCCGGTTCCGCAGCGCCGTCGGAAACCGAGGAGAACCCGAGCGAGGAGGGGCCGGAGGACGATGAGGCCGCGAGCGAGGAGGTAGAGGCTTCGGTGGGGGACGGTGCGTTGGAAACCGCTCAGGAATCTGAATCTGAATCTGAAGGAGACAAGGCAAATGAATAAACTCGCAGCAACCGCAGTGCTTGTGCTCGCGGCATCGTCCACATGGGCGATACAGGGAACAATCCGTAGCGACAAGGCCCAGTGGACGGGCGACATTACCTGGATAGACTCTGTGCGGATCAGCAAGGATGCTGAGGCCAATCACGGACAGCGGAATG
>CALYTX010000060.1 GCA_945487985.1 uncultured Verrucomicrobiota bacterium
GGTCACGACGATCGCCGCGACGGCCGCCACGAGAATGGCGCCGGCCAGAACCAGGATGGATATCGTCTTGCTGTTCATGGCATTCACTCGGCGGGCGTTTCTTCGGTCGCCGCGGCCTCTGCGGCCTCCGCGGCCTTCTTTTCCGCCTCGAGCCGGCTATGCTCGTTCTCGGCCTTGAGATCCTTGGCGTTTTGAGAAATTTTCGAATCAGCCTTGGCCATGCGCCCGACCTTGACCTTCTCGACGAGATCCTTCAATTCACTCTGCTCTTTGATCTGTTCGTCGAATTTCTTGCGCTCCTCCTTCTCGAGATCGTCGCGATAAATGTCGAGCCAGAACTTGCGTTCGTTCGCGTCCATCTGCTCAAGTGCCTTGGCGCGATCCATCTTCCACTTTTCGATGGCAATGCGGCTTTGCCTTTCTTCATCTTGCTTTTTGGCTTCGTCTTTCAACCTGCGAATAATCTCCTTCTTGGCTACTGGGTCGGCCAGCGCCGACGCCGACCAGCCGTGATCGTCCCACGGACGGCTGTCGCTGATGGCATTCTTGCGCCGCAAGGCTTCGGCCTGGGCGGCCTCGGCGTCGTCGAGCACGTACGGTGTCATGAACACCAGCAGTTCGCTGCGCGCTTCCTCGTGGGTAGTCGACGAGAAAAGCCACTTGCCGATCCAGGGAATGTCCTTGAGCAACGGTATGCCGCTTTCCACTTCTTTCACCGTCGTCTGGGTAAGTCCTCCGAAAATCACCGTCATGTTGTTTTCCAGCACGGCGTCGGCCGACATTTTGCGCTGCACGGTCGTCGCCTGCGTTTCCCCGTCGACCATCTGTCCGGCGCCCTCCTGGGAATATTCCTCTTCAACCTTGAGCATCACCGTTCCGTTCGGATTAATCTTGGGCGTAACCTTGATCTTGATGCCCAAATCGCGCTGCTCGTAGTCTTTTACCGGCGAGCCGGAATACGTTGAGCCAGAATACTGGTAGCCCTTGAAAAGATAGCGCATCTCCGTAGCCTCAATCGTCGCCTCCTTGTTGTCCACCGTCATAACCACCGGCGAGGCGATGTATTTCGACCTGCTGTCGGTTTTAACCGCATGGAGAATGGCGCCGATATTGAGCTTGTCGGACTTGAAAATAGCGTTGAACCCGCTATTGACGAAATTGGTCGCAATGGCGGTCATCGCGCCGATGGCGTTCTTGCCGCCGAATGCGCCCCCGCCCATCGAATAGGAAGCTCCGCCCGCCAGCGCGCTGACAAAACCGTCACGGACGGTAGAGGCGGCCGTAGCGATTACATCGCTCGCGCTCCAGGTCGTTTCATCGTCTGTAGTATACGTTTCGCCCTTGCGCAGCAACCGATCGTAGTTGATATTGCCATCGGCATCCGTGGCGTAATAGTAGGGATTGCCGAGCTTGTCGGTGACGGGCGTCGTCGAGGCTGCCTTGCCGCGGCTAATCCAATCGATGCCAGTCTCGAGGCCATCGCCGAGGCCGACTTCGATAATAACCGTTTCAATTAAAACCTGCGACAGGCGCACGTCCATTGATTCAATAATCGATTCGATGGTCGGCACAAGTTCCTTGTCGGTCATCACCACCAAGCCGTTGATGCGCTTGTCGGAAAGCACGGTTGTGTTATCCTTCGACAGTTCCCCCGCCTTCGCCTCCCCCGAGCGCTGGTTGGCGGGCGTCTTGGTCTTCACCGCAGGCATGTTGCGCGTCAGATTGCCGTTGTTACCCTGGCGCGACATGGGGTTGGTGTTGGTTTTCGAAGAGTTCTTCGAGTTTGAAGAATTGCCGATAAGATCGTTGATCATATCAGCCACATCCTCAGATTCGGCATATTTTAGGCGATAAACCTTCACTACCGTGTCGGGTGTCGTCTCAACGTCAAGAGCCTCGATCACTTTGTCGAAGAACTTCATGTTCGAATCGTTGGTAACGATGATAAGCTTGTTCGAGCGCTCGTCGGGCACAATCAGTACGCGCCCGCGAATCATTCCACGGTCGGCGTCGGAAACGGAGGCGACAATCGACTCGAGGCTCACGGACGAAGCGGCGGGCGGCGGAGTGCCGGGACGGCGCAGTATCGTTGGCTGATGGCTGATCGCGTTGCGGTTGGCTGCGTTCTTCGCGTTCTGCTGAGCCTTGCCGTCCTTCTCCTGGTACTTCAGCGCATCCTCGACAATCTTCTGCAATGCAGCCTGCACATCCGAAGCCGCGGCGTTCTTGATCTGGCGCACAAAGACGTTTTCCTGAACCGGCGAGGCAATATCGATAGACCTGGCGATTTTCATCATCCGTTCGATATTCTGTTTCGTGTCGGTTACGAGTATCGAATTGGTGCGCTCGAACACCTGCAGCAGGCCATTATTGGACTTGAAGCCCTCAAGCGCCTTTTGCGCCTCGTCGCCAGCTGAGATGTTCTTGAAGGACACCATCACCGAAACCACCTTGCCATCGGCCACGTCACCCAAAGCAATATCATCGGGATCGAAATAAAGGGGGATGCCCTCCTTGGTCGCGTCCTTTCTGGCAACGGCACGCATGAACTTCTCGCTCTTGCCGTATTTCTCAAGGTGGATGCCGTTCATCTCCAGCACCACCTCCACCGCTTCAATCTGCTCTTCTCGCGTGAGTTTCTGGCCGATTTTCGACTGCAGGTCAATCGTCACGTTCGGCACCCCGGGGTCCTTGAGAATTGTGCGCTCGACCAGCTTGCCGTAAAATTCAAAAACCGCCTCAAGCGGCATCTTGACCATATTCAAATCTCGCTCACCGCCGGAATCTGCCGCGGCGGCGCCCGATGTGGCAGCGGGCTTGGCTGCGAATTTGGAGACTGAAGGCGTCCGCGGGTAGCTGAGCCCCTCTGCTTCGGCGTCGAAGCCGCCGATTGCCGCCCAAACTAAAGCCAATACCATCGAGAGCCGGTTTGATTTCATAACTTTCTCCCTCACTTCCTCTCTTTATCCGCTCGGCCTTCGGCGGCCGCATCATCCTTCCTATAGGCACAGGTCACCGCGAGCGTGCCTTTCAAGAAACCGGTCTTCTGGTTCGGTTTGAAATTGAGCGAACTGACGTCGAACATCCCTTCAGGAGTTGTTTCGAGCTCGTAAATGAACTTTACGAGCGATTCCAGGCCCCCTTCCCAGTTTTTGATGTCAAACGTGCGCTCCCACACATCGCCAACCTGCACTTCCTTGCCAGGTGATTCCGAAGCCACCTGCACATAGTTCTTCTGTGCAATCTCGCGCAATTTTCGCCGCCATGTGGTATCGGTGTCGGCCGCGGAACCAAACATCGGCATCTGCGATTTTTCCTCATCGTAGCGTTCAAACCACTCCGCCTTGCGGGCGATAAGCGCGCATTCCTTGCGATAGTCTTGCGCCGCTTTCTCATAGGCCCGGCGCGCCTTGGCCCAGGCACCCGTTTTGGCAGGAAGCTGGCGGATGAACAACACCGCTCCGGCCGCTATGTAAAGCGCTGCAACTGCGAGCGAGCAAAGCACCGCCTTTTCCTTGAGCGACATCTCCCCTGCCATCAGTTTTCCTCCCTTGCGTAGCGACAGTCGATATCGAACTTCTGGCGCCCGCTCTTGCCGGATGTCACTGGCCCGGTCAGCACCACTTCCGCGAACAGCCGCGCCTCATCGCCATCGTCGGTAACACCCTCGCCATCTTCGCCCTCGTCAAAAGTTATCGCCAGCAATTTCTCTTTCAACGCATACACGCTATCAGCATAGTCGGCCTCGCCAGAGAAGCGAACGCCGTCTTCACGGCGGAAATTCCAGTTCCCAAGTTCCACATCCGAGGGGAGTCGGTCGGAAATCGCCTTGAGAATTTCCAGCGCCCCTCGCCGGTGATCGGAATATTTGCGCACCAGCATCACCTTCGAGCGCATTTCGTCTACCTCACGGTATTTCTTCGCATGTTCGCGTGAAAGAGCTTTCTGATGGTCCGCCATAAGCCCGTAAACGAATGGCACTCCGAAGATCACACCGACAAAAACCAGCCACAGCCCAACCGCAATGGAAAGATTCCGCTTAAACTTAGCCTTGAAGCGGGTTTCCTCGAGAACCTCGCGCCAACTCGCTGGCAACGCGTCAATCGTACCCTCCTCCACCGCACGCTCGGCAACGCCCGCTAACCCGTCCGGCAAAGACGGCAATGCACGCACTGGCGCAAGCGTTTCAAGCGAGGTGCAGTCTACCTCGCCAGCCACAACGATTTCCGCCAGCTCCTTCGCCCCGCCGAATTCCTCGGCCTGCAGTAGACTGAACATCACCTCGCGGCGGAAGTCTCCGCCCCGGCAAATCGCACGTATGGCCACGGGCAGATCGCCGTCGAGAACTATCATCGAAATCGCCTCGCCGCCGATGAGCACTGCGCGACGCAACCCCTTGCGGCCATCGTCAATCGCGCTCCAGAGTTCGCGCAACTGGCCGAACACCAGCGCGTCCACCCGCTTGACGTTGAGCGAATTCGCATCGAGCTGCTCGCCGATATCCTCTGCCGAACTTTCCGGTAGTGCAGCCGCGATAAATACGCTCCCGGTGGCGTCTTCTTGAACCTGTTCGCACGAAACGCTCAATGGCTCATCAGGATAGGGAGACATCGCCTGTAATACGGGGGTGGCGAATGCCGCCGGGTCGCGCGTGCAGTCAGACGGAACGCGCACCAACCCGACGAGAAGGCGCTCCAACGGCAGGGCCAAAACCACCTCTCGGTTCTTTCCGCCCTCCGTAGCAATACGCAACTTGCCGTTTTCAAACGTGGCAATCTCGATACTTTCAGCCATTTAAGGAGATTATACCAAAAAAGGCGTATTCCTACACACTCATCAAGGCGTTTTCGAATGCGTAAAGCGACTGTGCTGGACGCCATCAACCATGAGCGACCCGCCGAGACGCTCGGCCAGCGAGGTTCGACGTTCGCGGACGGTGTTGTTTTTGATTGCTTGGTCGACGGCATAGGGAACGCCGACAAGCAGCACGAGCTTCTTGCCGCGGGTGATGGCCGTGTATAGTAGATTGCGCTGAAGCATCACATAGTGCTGGGTGTGGATCAGCACAATCACTGCGGGATACTCGCTGCCTTGCGACTTGTGAATCGTCATCGCGTATGCCAGCACAAGCTCGTCGAGTTCGCTCGCTTCATAAGTCACCGGGCGTCCATCGAAAACAACCACCAATTTCCGCTCCGTCGGCTCGACAGCCTTGACGAAGCCAATGTCGCCATTGTACACGTCCTTGTCGTAGTTGTTGCGCAACTGCATTACGCGATCGCCAGCGCGAAATACCGTTCCACCGCGGACAACCGCCTCGCCCACTGGATTGAGCACCTTCTGCAGTTCGACATTAAGATTCTCCGTGCCGAGCAAATTGCGCCGCATGGGCGTTAGAATCTGCACGTCGGTTAGGGGATCAAATCCAAATTTGCGCGGAATGCGCTCGGTCATGAATTCAATCGCGCGCGCTAAGCATTGCGCAGGCTCCTGCGCGCGCATGAAATAAAAGTCGGTATCGCCCTGACGCACCTCGATGGGCTCGCCGGCATTGATGTGATGGGCATTGAGAACGATGAGCCCAGACGAATCCTGACGAAAAATGTGGTTGAGCCGCGTAGAGGCGACCGCGCCCGACTTGATAAGATCGCCAAGAACACTGCCCGCACCAACCGAAGGCAACTGGTCGGTGTCGCCTACCCAAACGACTGTAGCACTGTCTGGTAGAGCCGAAAGCAAATCGTCCGCCAGACAGATGTCGATCATCGAGGTCTCGTCGAAGATGAAAATGTCGCCTTCGTATCGATTCTCGCCGTTGTAGGTGAAGCGGTGCGTAACCGGATTCCACTTGAGAAAACGATGGATTGTCTGCGCCGGTTCGCCGACCGACTCGGTCATGCGCTTCGCCGCGCGGCCAGTCGGGGCGGCGAGAACAATTTTAAGCTTTCGCGTCTTGTAGATCTCAACAAGCGCACGGATGATCGTCGTCTTGCCAACGCCCGGGCCGCCCGTGATGATCGAAAACTTGTTCTTCAGGCTGCGCTCCAGCGCCGTCGCCTGTTGGTTGGCGAGCGTAAACCCCGCCCGCTGCTCCCACCACTTGATCGCCTTCTCGGCGTCAATAGCCTTGAAAGAGCTGGGGGCGGACAAGATACGCCGCACATGCGCCGCCGTCTGCCGCTCGGCCCAATAGTACGACCGCAGATAGATCTGGCGCGGTTCGGTGACGTCATGACGTTCAGACCAGTTGGCGAACGAAGACGCTGGCGATTCCTTGCCGGCGTTTGTGGTCATGGTCGGCGACAATGTCGTTGATTCCGCCACGAGGTGCCCCGTCTTTAATTCGGCTTCTAACGCCTCGCCGAGAATTTCCGTCGGAATCTCCGTAAGTTCGTTGGCGTGAAGCAGCAGATCGTTTTCGTATGTCCAACAATGTCCGCCATCCTCCGCCTCGGTTTCCAATGTGTATGCCAGCGAGGCTCGGGCACGCAACGGCGATTCTTTCGGGATGCCAACGCTGAGCGCAATCTTGTCCGCCGTTGCAAAGCCGATTCCCCAGATGTCGCGACAGAGCTGATATGGATTTGCCTTGATGATGGCGATTGCGTCAGGCCCATACTTGCGGACGATCCTCGTCATCTTGGTAATCGAAATTCCATAGGTCTGTCCAAAAATCATATTCTCGCGCATCGTCGCATTCGCGTGCCAGGCGGTGCGAATCTGCTCGATTTTCGCCTTGCCGAGCTTGGGGACTTCCCTCAAGCGTGCCGACTGGTGCTCAAGCACATGGAGGGTTTCGGCGCCGAAGGTCTCGACGATGCGTTTGGCAAGCACCTTGCCAATGCCCTTGATGAGTCCAGAAGCAAGGTAGCGCTCGATGCCGATGATAGACTTAGGAGCAACACAAGTAATATTATCGGCCTTAAACTGGCGTCCGTGCACCTTGTCGGTCACCCACTTCCCTTCGGCCCTGACATCCTCCCCTTCCCACACGGCCTGGGCCTTGCCGACGATAGTTATCTCACGGCCACGCGCCAGCTCAAAGCTATTCGTCGGCGGCTCGACATGAAGAACGGTGTAACCGTTCTCGTCATTATGGTAAACGACCGATTTAATCGTTCCCTCAACCACCTCTCGGACATTCTGTTCGTCAACCGCGCCTTCTCTCATATACCCACATTATACCATACTCTAATTGCCACTCCTTGATGAGCATTAGAGCATTGGCGATTGAAAAGGTAAACATGGTTTTTGCGAACGATTAGTTTTACAGATTTACGCTTTCTCGCGTAGATTTACGCCGCTCGCGTAACTTACGCGAAAATACGCTTCTCGCGTAACTTTTTCTGATGCGTTTCGCCCCGTGTTTACGGGGCTTTTCTGTTCTCTCCCGCACAATCGGCACGAGAAAATACGCTTGACGGCGTAACTCATGAGACCCTGTTCCCGTCGCCGCGTGACGGGGATCTTCCTTCTCCTTCCGCAAGCCGGATTCCTCGGGCGCGCCGGCCAGAGGCGACGCCAAGAACGCCGAGGACGAGACGGCTCTGCTGG
>CALYTX010000061.1 GCA_945487985.1 uncultured Verrucomicrobiota bacterium
TCGTCACGTGCGCCGCGGTGCCGAGGCAGTCCCAGACCGCCAGCTTGAGATCAAGCACCGGGTCGTCGCCTACGGTGTAGGCGAGAATATCGGGATCGACGGAACTGTCGGTGATAGTCTTCTTCGTCTTCATTTCAATTTCCCTTCCGCCCGCAAGCGGGCTTCCTCCATGGCGAGATTGAGTTTCAAATCAGCTTGATCGAGAATCTCGGTCAATTCCCGTTCCTGCATTTTGCCGGCAGCCAGTTCCCTTAGAAAGGCAGCGTAGAGAGTCGAGGCTTCCGACATCAGCTCACCGCGTCCGCCGCCGTAGGCGATGATCTCCGGAATCTTCATGTAAGCGATGAAGCGGATGCGCCCGTCGATTTTGGCCAATTTCACCGCTGAGCGGTAGTCGAGATAGCGGTATTTTCCGCAGAACGGCGCGCTGAATGTCTCGGGATACAGGCAAAGCCGGCTCGCAAAACGAAGGATGTCCTGCGGATACGCGACACCTGGCTGGAGCACCGACCTTGCGAGTTTGAGCATTTCCTCGTCGCTCGCATCCACCTTTTCGCCGTTCATCCACCGCCCAATCGCGGCGTACTTGTCGGCAAGACAAGTCTCTGGATTGGCGCGGCGAAGACGTGCGAGCGCTTCGTCGTCGCCGATGCGCTCGCCCATCACGGCCAGATAAAACGCCTTGGCTGTTTCTATTCGCAGCTTTTCCATGTCGGCGTAGCCAGGCGACAGAATCTTCAGCCGCGTGCAATATTCTCCGCCAGACCGAATCTTTTCGCTAACCGCGATTGCAGCGTTGTTCGTTCTTTCATCGCCGACAGAAACGATGATGCCGGGCTCTTGGAAATGCCGCCGGCGATCTGGATGCGCGCCGTAGAGCGAACGGCAGATGTCGGCCACGTAGCCGGCAACCGGCAGATGGAACTCTCGGCGCATATCCTCGGGACAGTCGGCGAACACTTGCACGAGCCCGTCGAGCTTCGTTACCGGCGCGATCCGAAAGCGCGCGATGATTTCATTGCGCGTAAGGGCAAAAAGCAGAATCGAACACAGTAGCGACACTTCAGCGAATTTTGATCAACACTACGAGTATCAGCGGCACGAGAAAAATCTGCACCAGCGTAAAGCGCATAAGCACTTGCGCGTTGGACCAGTGCAAAGTTTTCTTGCAATGGTCGTGGAAAGGAAAGCGCACGCGTTTAATCACGCTATCGTCGCCAATCTGAAACCCGAGACGCTTCGCGATACGCAACAGGACGAGCTTGCCTAAGCCGCCACCGCCATTGGCAAGCACAACTGGCGCGATAGCGATAACGAGCAGCGGATTGGCGGTCACGAGCACCCCGACGCCTACAAGCAATCCGAGAAAGCGGCTACCGGCATCGCCCATCAGCACCTTGGAAGGCTCGGCATTCCACCAAAGATAACCCGCTACCGAACCGCCTATAGTCATCAGCGCCACCGACCAGCGTGCGGCCATTCGTGCGTGGGTGCCGCCGAACTCGCATCCGTCGACAAAAGGCTCGAAAATCCGGAAATGCTGCGCCAGCGGCAAATTGCCGATTACGCCATAGAGGAAAACCGCCAGCACCACAATGGTGATGAGCGTCAACGTTCCGGCCAACCCGTCTACGCCATCTGAACAGTTCGTCGCGTTCATGACGAACCAGAGCATAAAGCCGGCTGCGGGAATGTAGAGCCACCAGGAAATACCGACCATCCCCTTGACAAAAGGCAACCAAACCTTGAGTTCGGTCCAGTCGCCAGTTCCCTCGGCGTAGCCAAAGAAAATCGCACTTGCCGCACCGAGCGATACGATAATGTCGAGCAGTCCCTTTTTCAATTCACCCCAAGGAATATTACTGCGGTCGTCGAGATAGCCGAAAACCATTGACAAATACAAACAGGCGAAAACTGCAAGGTCAAACCAGCGCCAGGGCATTACCAGCAGCAAGACCGGCAGCGCGATTAATGCCATGAAAAAGCCCCCGCCAGTAGGCTTCCCCTTCGACTTCATGCCGTCCGGCCCAAGAATCGCCTTGCCATGGTCGTGCGGCAAGAAGCGCAGGCACTTCGGTAGCAGAAATAATGTAACCAGCCCGGTCAGCACGGTGCCGGCGGCAAGCAGAAGCCCATGGGAACGCAAAAGCCGGAACGGGCCCCAGACATCGGTCAGATACTCAGCAAGATAATATAACATAGTCTATTTTGGAATTTTACCATAGAAAACTTTATGCAGGAAAAGTCCGCGCGACGGAGCCGTCTCGACCCGGGCCGTGCGCGGCGCGGCCTCGCGGAGCAATTCGCCGACGGCGTCGGGGCGCTCGCGACCCTTACCGACCGCCAGCAGAAACCCGACCATTGAGCGAACCTGCTTGTAAAGAAAACCATCTCCGCGGACGGTGAAGAAATATCGTGGACCTGTGTTACGCACTTTGAAACTGAAGATATTGCGCACGGTCGTTTCCAGTTCGCGATCGGGATTGGCGGCGAAGGACGCAAAATCATGCCGTCCCACGAACATGGCCGCTGCGCGTTGCATCGCCCCGAGGTCGAGCGGACGGTGACAGAATGTCCAGTAAGGAGCCATCTGCGGCGGAAGAATCGCGCCCTGGTAGACCTGATATCGATATTCTTTGCCAATAGCCGAAAGTCGCGCGTCAAATGACGCGGCGGCATAGGAGCACTTCATCACGCGGATCGCGTCGGGCAACTGCGCATTGAGCGCGCGCACCACATTCTCCGGCGGGATTGGCTTGGAGAGGAAAAAATGACCCACAAACCCTTCAGCGTGCACGCCAGCATCGGTGCGCGAACTTCCGTAAACACGAACCTCGCCGCGCTCGATGTATCCGAGCGCATTTTCTACCACCTCCTGAATTCCCAGCGCATTGTCTTGGCGCTGCCATCCAGAATAGGCGGTTCCGTCGTAGGCGATGACGGCCTTGTATTTGCGCATCGAGCTTTCCATCAATACAGTTTCTTGCCGTAGACGAGGATTTTGTGCAGGTGGAAGAAGTGATCCGCGCTGTTAGGATCGTTCAACCGTCCAACCTTGATGTATTTGGCGCTGACCGGAGAAGCGAGTTTACATTCCCATTCATCCTGGACGAGCGAGCTGGCAAAGACCTCTGTGAAATCGCTGCCGTTCTCCGACAGCCAGATCCGCAGCGGAACCTGACGCTCGCGGTTCTGTCCGCCGCCGGAATTGACTACGACGATGCCAGTGATTTCACTCTTGCCGGGCAGCACCACCATCGCCCACGGAGCGTTGGCCTTGCCGGTGTGGAAGGCGTTGCCGCCTTCGAAATCGTCTGCGTCAAGCGCATTGCGATAGGTAACAGGATTATCCCATTCGCAGGAACTGGAAAGCTTGACGATCCCGTCTGGCGAGAGCAAAGTTCCGCCGTAGGCGAGCTTCGGCCAGCTCTTGCGCGTCTTCTTCGGCGGCAATTCCGGATCGAGCTTGTCCATCAGCCGGTACACCTGGCGAAACATAGAGATGTCTTCGCTCTCCGATGCCTTGAGAATCATTTCACGGAAGCTAATCTTCTCGCCCGTCTTCAACGCGCTGTCGCCTACCATCTTGATGAAGCGCATGCTCGACGGCTGATCGGTCATCAGCAGCCCCGCGCCCCAATCGATCGTCTGCCGGTAGAACGTACGCGTTTTCGCCTGGCCCTCGAGCGCCGCGGCAAAGATTTCCCAGCACTCTTCCGGCGTGGCCTTCTCCGTGAGCTTCTTCAGCGCAATTTCATCCCAATACGAAGTCTCAAAGGTTTCAGCCTTCGATTCGCGAATCATCCTCAGCGCGGCCTTGGCGGCATCGAGGCGCTTGGCGCCGTCCGCCACATGAGCAAGATAGCCATGGTAAAGCGCCCACCCCTGGCTCGGCGAGCCGTCGAATGTTTCGCGCACCGTCGCCCCGAACCGATCCCACTCCGACGCCGCGGCGTTTTCCGACTCAAGCTTGGCATACCATTCTACGCCAGCATGATAATTGCCCGGACACGCCTTCATCGCCTTGGCGTATTCACCGGCCCAGCGCAGCCGCTCGGCTTCCATCCGCTTGGGGTTGGAATAATAGCGGTCGATTTCCTCAAGCGCTGCAAAGCCTTGCGAGCCGAGCGAGTTGTGCGGACCAGTGTGGAGGGTTACCGAATAGGCCACACCCCAGCGACCGGCGGCATAATCCCATAAAACGTAGGCGCAATGTGCCGGCTGGCCGGCAGTAAAAGCGCGGATGCCGTGCGAAGCGGCGCTATGCGAACCGAATTTCGAAAGAGCTCCGCACACTCCGCCAACGCGATAGCGCAACTCCTGGGTGTTCCAGCGGTGGGTCCACGGCGCATAGTACATCGGACCGTGCACGCTCGCGCCGAAGCAGTTCCACAGCCGATAGTGGCAAAGCCAGCAAACACCGTAGTAGCGCTGCCCGGGCACGTTGGCGAAATCGTGTATCCAACGCAGGTTCTCGACTGAAAGTTCGGCGTTCTGTCCGAAACCCAGCACTTCTCGCCACTGGCGAACATCGTGCTTCCAGGCGTCAGAATGCAAGGTTCCGTCTTGAGCCCATTCACGGTAGCATTCCATAATCTGGACAAGCTTTTCATCAGGAAAATCGATGCCGTGATTGAGCGCCAGGGCAGTGGCTATGTTGCGTCCGATTGCGGTTGCGATAAAATCGTCCTTGTCGTTCCAGACCAATAAATCGAGCGCCAACAGCGCCTTGGCTGCGCATTCATTGTTGTCCTTAAGCCCCTTCCAAGGATCGATGCTCCACATCCCAGAGCCCGCAAATTGCTCCATCCAGTCAATATCGCCGAAGAAGCGGCGCAGAAACGCCGCGCCGCCTTCGCGCTTCTGGATCGCCTTGATCGTTTGATCGCCGACGGCATTGCGAATGTATTGTTTTACAATTGCCGGATTGCGCGCGGACGCGCTTGCGGGAGCTGCCGACGCGACGAGCGGAACTAATGCCAAAATCAAAAGCATCATCTTCATTTAACTACCCCCTAAAATCAAGCAAGTGTCCTATCAGATAGCGCATTCCCCGGTAGTAGAAGCCGAAATCGAAAAGATTGCGCCTAAACAAATGCCACAGCGCGCGCGGTTGCAAGAAACCGCGGTACACCGCACGAATTGCGCGTTTGATTTCCTCTTCACTGGCCAGCGGCGTTTTCGTCACGGCCGAACGCTGATCGTAGTCGTCCCAATCGCGCGTTAAAAGTCCGTCGCCGGCATCAAGTTCCCGGAAAAGCGGCGTACCCGGATACGGAATGGTGAGCGTACACTGCAGCGTCGCGGCGTGTCCGTTGGCAAGCAGCCGCCGCGCCAGCGCAACCGTATTGGCGATTTCCTGCGGACCTTCCCAGGCGTGGCCGAACATGAAAGTCAAGTGCACCGCCAGTCCCGCGCTGGAAGCCCATGCTGCACCGCGCTCCACATCCTCCACCTTCAAGCGCTTGCAGAAACGATCGAGCGTATTCTGATTGGCCGATTCCACGCCGAAAAGCACCAGCCGGAATCCTGCCTTGCGCATCAGGCGGTATTCCGCCTCTCCGAGCACTCCAAAGCGCATGTTGCAATCGATACTAACGCGTCTGGAAAGCCCGCGCCGGATCATTTCGCGGCAGAAATCCTCGAGCCACTTGCCGACAGGAAATGTTCCCGAATCGTCCATAATCTCGCGAACGCCGTAGCAATCGACCAACCTTTCGATCTCATCGACGACCTTCTCGACACTGCGCACGCGATAGCGCGGATAGAGCGTGGTCCAACTGCAAAAGGTACACTTCGCATGCCAGCAGTCTCGCGCGGCCATGATATAGGTGCCGGGGTGCCGCTTGAAATTCCCGTTCCGTCGCGAGTAAAGCTGCCAATTGACAAGATCGCGGTCGATTGGCGGGGCTGAGTCAAGATCGTGATCGAGTTTGAACGGACCGGTATTCTCAATCTTCGCACCCAACCGATACCAAATCCCAGGCTCGAACTCCTCTGGCCGACCAAACGATCCGGCGAGATTCGTCAGCAGAAAATCCCAGTCGCCGCCAGTTATGACATAATCCACTGGAGAATTGGTGAACGATTCCTCTGGCAGAGCCGTCACATGGTCGCCGACCATGACAAAGCTGGCGTTTCGTCCCCATGGAGCGCTCTTGGCCGCAGCTATCCACCGCCAATGCCGCTTGACAACCGGAGTTTTCGTCTCCACCACCACCAAATCGGGGGCGAACTCGGCAAGCCGCCGGTTGAATTGCGCGGTTGAAAGTTCCGCCGCGATGCCGTCGAGGAAAAGCACCTCATGCCCGGCAGCCTTGAGCATTGTCGCCGCGCTCGCAGGCACCACCGGGAAGATGTAGGTGGGACGCGAGAACCATTGGAACTGCCGGTTCTGGGTAAGAAGCGCCACGCCCTTCCCGCTTGGAAGCGGAGGATAGGCGATTGCGATTCTCAAACCATGCGCGGACGTTCCCATTCAACGACTACCACTTATAGCCCAGGCCGAGAATGTAGCGAATATCGCTGTGCTTGACTCCGGGAGCGACCTTGCGCTGATAATCCCATTCGATTTTGCCCAGCAGCTGCCAATTGGCGCTGAAGGCGTAGACGATGCCCATGTCGGTGTCGAGCAGATAATTATCGGTCCATTCATCGACAGCAGGCAGGTATTCGAGGTTGTGTGTAAAGCTCAAATTCTCGACGGCCGCGATTTCCCAGTTAAGGTGGTGGGCGTAACGGAATGTGCCAAAGTTATCCTCGTCCTTGTGCTCGAATTTCTCGCCTACATACGAGGCGCCGATTTCCTGGCTGAATGAAAGTTTGCCGAATCCGAAATCGCGGTTTTCAAGCCACTGGTAACCGGCACCTGCGCCAACACGCCAGCGATATTCAAGTGACATAATCTTGTCCACTTCATATTTGCCGTTGAGGTAGCTGTAGAACTTTGGTTTCCAGAAATGGTCTTCCTGCGCGGAAAGCTCGAAGCGGCTCGTCGTTTTCTGCTTGGTTTCTTTGGAATCGCCAGACTGAGCGAAATAGTAGCCGCCATTGGCGGTCAAACGATCCTTCTCCCAACGACGGTTCAAATCGGCCGTGATGGTGGCCGTTTCGGCAACCGTATTGCCGCGAGTGGCCGTGCCGGACAAATTCACACTGCCGTGCCACGACTCGAAAACGGGATCGATGCTTTTAATCTTGGCCATATCGAGTTTCTCGAGCTTGCCGCCCTGCGGAACGGCAAGTTCGCCGTCGAGAACCGTGAGTTTTTTATTTTCACAGGAATTGTCGAGATACTGAATCGTGTGGTCTCGGTCGGATTCAAGACTGGCGATACTCGCGATGGCGATGTCGATAGCGCCCAAATCGGCGGATATGAACTTAAGTTTTCCGTCCTGAATTACGCCCGCCTCGCCCGTCAGGAACGATCCAGACTTTAGCGTAACCTTGTCGGCGGACGCATTGACGCAAAACGAGACGGTCAGAACGGTAGCGATAATCTTAATTTTCATTTAGGAGTCCTTCTGTAGTTTGGATCACGAGTAAAAGGCAT
>CALYTX010000062.1 GCA_945487985.1 uncultured Verrucomicrobiota bacterium
AAATCATAGATCCCGTTATGACTTGCAAATATGCGAACTGCAGTTAGCGGATTTTGATATAATATGCTTTCAAATTTCAAAATATGATAATGGAGCGAAAGTTGTGATGTTTAAGCCGGTCTCGAATAAAGTGGCGTTTCCGAAAATGGAAGAGGGCATTCTCGAATTTTGGCGGGAAAATTCCACTTTTGAGCGGAGTTTGCAGAAGAATGCTGGCAAGGAGCGCTATAAATTCTATGATGGTCCGCCTTTTGCCACGGGTCTTCCACACTACGGACATCTGCTTGCCGGCACGATTAAAGATATCGTTCCTCGCTACCAGACGATGCGCGGCAAATATGTCGAACGTCGTTTTGGGTGGGATACGCATGGGTTGCCGATTGAAGCCTTGGCGCAAGAAGCATTAGGCGTTTCCGGAGCGCCGGAGATCAAGGCGCTCGGGGTTGATAAATTCAACGAGCAATGCCGTTCGATGGTGCTGAAGTATGTTTCCGAGTGGCGCAAGACCGTCACGCGTATGGGTCGGTGGGTCGATTTCGACCACGATTACAAAACGATGCAGCCGGAGTTTATGGAAACGATTTGGTGGGTCTTCAGCCAGCTATGGAAGCAAGGCCGGGTCTACAAATCGCACCGGATAATGCCTTATTCCTGGAAACTTTCAACGCCGCTGTCAAATTTCGAGGCTGGCTCAAACTACAAAGATGTGCAAGATCCGGCAGTGACGGTTCGCACCCGCGCGCTTTCGGGCGAGAGTGAGGTGTTGCGCCAGCTTCTTGCCGCCGAACCGACGGTGTATCTGCTGGTGTGGACGACTACGCCGTGGACGCTACCGGAAAATCTGATGATGTGCGCCGGTGCCGATATCGATTATGTGGCTGTGCGCGATTTGACGGATGCTGGGCGCCCCGTCTACATTATGGCTAAATTACGGCTCAATTCTATTTTCAAGAAGCCCGACCAGTGCGAGACGATTGCCGAGTTCAAGGGTGCGGAACTCAAAGGCGTGTCCTACGAGCCGATATTTCCGTATTTCGCCGACAAAGTCGAAGAAGGGGCCTTCAGGGTTCTGAATGACGATTATGTGACCACCGATGATGGCGTGGGTATCGTGCACATCGCTCCGGCCTACGGCGAAGACGACTACCGCGTATGCCAGCAGGCGGGCATGACGGCAATCGTCGATCCGCTCGATGCAGCGTGCGCGTTCACCGATGCAATCCCCGAATACCGCGGACGTTTTTGCAAGGATTGCGACAAAGATATCATCAAGGCGCTCAAGGCGGCGGGTAAACTGGTGCACCAGTCGACCATCGTCCATTCCTATCCGTTCTGCGACCGCACCGATACGCCACTTATTTACCGTGCAATCGACGCGTGGTACGTGAAGGTCGAAGACCTCCACGAGCGGCTGGCGAAGAATAATGCATCTGTTCACTGGACTCCCGACTATGTTGGCGAGAAGCGTTTTGGCAACTGGCTCGGGGAGGCGCGCGACTGGAATATTTCGCGTAATCGTTTCTGGGGCAGTTGTATTCCCGTCTGGATTAACGACGATGATCCTGACGATATGATTTGCGTGGGCTCGATCAAGGAACTTGAGGAGTTGTCGGGCGAGAAGGTTTGTGATTTGCACAAGCATTTCGTCGACAAGATCGTCATCCGCAAGGACGGCAAAACCTACCACCGCACACCAGAAGTGCTCGATTGCTGGTTCGAGTCGGGCTCGATGCCTTATGCGCAGGCCCATTACATGGGCCAGGTGGAGGTTGAAGGTGGAGGTGGAGTGAAGACGATCGACAAGATCTTCCCGGCCGATTTTATCGCCGAAGGCCTCGATCAGACTCGTGGGTGGTTCTATACGCTCATGGTTCTTGGCACCTGTCTCTTCGACAAGAGTCCGTACAAGAATGTGATTGTAAACGGGCTGGTGCTGGCCGAGGACGGGAAGAAGATGTCCAAGCGGCTGAAGAACTACCCCGATCCGAATGTGATGCTCGACACATACGGGGCAGATGCGATTCGACTGTATATGATTTATTCGCCGGTCGTCAAGGCCGAGTCGCTGAAATTCTCCGAAAATGGCGTCAAGCAGTTGATGCGCGATTTGCTTATTCCGTGGTGGAACGCGTATTCCTTTTTTGTCACCTACGCGAATGTCGACGGTTTCGCCGACGCGGTGCTGGTGCGTCCCGACTCGGCGAATGTGCTGGACAGGTGGATCGTCTCTTCGATGGAAACGCTCGTGGCCGATGTCACCGCGGCAATGGATGCCTACGATCTGCAGAAATCGGTGCGGCCGTTCGTCAAGTTTGTTGAAGACCTTACCAACTGGTATATCCGCCGCAGCCGGCGGCGTTTCTGGAAGTCGCAGAACGATGGCGACAAGCTGTCCGCCTATCGCACGTTGCGGTATGTTCTCGTTCAACTCGCCAAAGTGTCCGCACCGTTCACTCCGTTCATCGCCGAGGAAATCTATCGCAATCTGAAAGGCGAGGGCGACCCAGATTCGGTGCATTTGTGCGATTTTCCTTTGCCCGACTCCGACGCGCGCGATATCGATCTCGAGCGGCGCATGGCCGACGTGCAGACCGCGGTCGAGCTGGGGCGGCGGTTGCGTGCGGATAACGACCTCAAGGTGCGCCAGCCGCTGGCAGCGCTCAAGATATCAGGCGGTGATGTCAAAGGGCTTGAAGAGCTCATTGAAGACGAACTCAATGTCAAGCAAGTCGTTTTTATCACCGATGAAACCGAGCTTTGCGAAGCTACCTACAAAGCTAATTTCAAGACGCTCGGCAAGAAGTGCGGGTCGAAGATGAAGACGGTTGCCGCGGCAATCGCCGCGCTCAAGGCGCCGATTCCGGCGCAAGGCGCGGATATTGACGGAATAATGGTATTGCCCGAAGATGTGATCATCACGCGCCGTCCCAAGGCGGGGCTGGTTGTTGCTTCCGAAGGTTCGATTGTCGTTGGGCTGGAGACCAGCCTTACGCCGGAACTGATCAGCGAGGGTCTGGCCCGCGAGTTCGTATCCCACGTGCAGGCGATGCGCAAGGAAGCCAATCTCGAAGTAACCGACCGCATCGCGCTTGCGGTTGAAGCGGACGACGAAATGAAGTCCGCGCTTGAACTGCATGCCGGATATGTCAAGGCCGAGACGCTCGCGACGGAACTCGCATTCGCCGTCGCTGGTGGCAAGGAGGTGGAATTGAACGGTCATGCTGTGAAAATAGCGCTTTCGCGCTACAGCTGACCTGCGTCTGTCCGGTAGGTGGTTCTGGGCTCCGTTAAGTAGTGGCGGTGACAGGTGCTTGCTGGCAAGAAGGTTGTACGATTGCCGATGCAGGATAAACCCACATTAGATTTGTCCGTCATCGAGCCGAGACTGTTCTCGGCATTGATGGATATTGCCGTTGCGGTCAAATCGGCTGGCGGGCGGGCAATGATGGTGGGCGGATCGGTAAGGGATCTGCTTTTGGGGGCGAAGGCAATTAAAGATGTCGATTTAGAGGTGTTCTCGCTTGCGCCCGACAAACTTATGCGTATCATCGCAGCGAAATACGACTTCGATAAATGCGGAGTTTCGTTCGGCGTGCTTAAGATACGCAATTTCCCGATCGATGTTTCCCTGCCGCGCCGTGAGACGAAGCGCGGAGAGGGCCATCGCGCGTTTTTAGTCGATTCCGATCCATCGCTTTCCGTCAAAGAGGCCGCCGAACGGCGGGATTTCACGATTAACGCGATGTATTACGATCCGGTAGCTGGCGATTTCGCCGATCCTTATGGGGGTGTCGGCGATTTAAGGCGCGGGGTTTTGCGCCATGTCTCGGCGAAGTTCGCGGAGGATCCTTTGCGGGTGTTGCGCGCGATGCAGTTTGTCGCTCGGTTCGAACTCGATGTTGCGCCGGAAACGGTGGCGATTTGCCGCGAGATGCAGATTGAAGATCTGCCGGCGGAACGATTGTTTTCAGAGTGGGAGAAACTGCTCGTTCAAGGCGTCGGTATAGCCCGGGGGCTGGAATTCCTGCGTGCGTGCACCTGGGTGCGGTATTTCCCCGAACTGTCCGCATTGATTGGCTGCCGACAAGACCCACAATGGCATCCGGAGGGCGATGTCTGGGAACATACGAAACTTTGCCTCGATGCGTTCGCCAGACGTCGTACGGGTAATCGTCAGGAAGATCTGATTGTTGGGCTGGCAGTTCTCTGCCACGACTTCGGCAAGCCGTCAACTACCAGATTCGATAAAAAGGCGGGACGTCTTCGCAGCCTCGGACATGATGAGTCCGGAGTGGGTCCGACCATTTCATTCCTGCGCCGGCTCACTTGTGAGGAGCGTCTATTGCGCGATGTTCCGCCGTTGGTTCAGTGTCATATGCAACCCTATGCGCTGTGGAAGGCGAAGGCTGGCGATAGCGCCATTCGTCGGCTTGCCGCGAGGGTGGGACGCATCGACCGGCTATTGCGCGTCGCTCGCGCCGACCAAGAAGGGCGTGGCGGCTGGCAGGAGAGGGAAGGCGATGACGAGTTGCGCTATCTATCCGACGCGGCTGAGCGTCTGCGTGTCGCCGATTCCGCCCCGAAGCCGATTTTGATGGGGCGTCACCTAATTGCGCTTGGCTATCGCCCCTCGCCTCGCTTCCAGAGATGGCTTGCGGCGGCCTTCGAAGCGCAGCTCGATGGAGCCTTTGCTGATTTAGACGGGGCGCTGGACTACTTCCGGCGCAAACTTGCATGAGCAAAGTTTCCGCTATGAGCAATTCGAGCCTCCGGGAACTGTTGCGGCTGGCTTGGCCGCTGATGCTCGCGCAAATCGCAATTGCGCTTTACGATATCGCCGACGGCTATTTTCTCGCGCGCCACAGTTCCGCGGCGATGATTGCTTCGCTGCCTGCGCGAATGGTTGCCGGAACGCTGACGACATTTTTCATCTGTTCAATCGGGTATGTATCGACCTTCATTGCTCAATTCCACGGCGGCGGTGACGGACGCAAGGCTCTATGCTACTTCGCCCAGGGGCTTTGGATGGCGCTTTTCGCAGCACCGGTTTTTCTGCTGCTGATACCGCTGTCGTATTTCGTCGTGGGTCTGGCCGGACATTCCTCAGCGGTGGATGAAGCGGAACGGGCATATCTGTTAATCGCCGCACCGGGAGGATTGTTCACGCTGCTGAATGTGGTGCTGAGCGGTTTCTTCGCTGGACAAGGACGCACGCGATATGTCTCAACTTGCTACATTCTCGGCTGCATTGCCAATTTCTTCGCCGACTGGGCGCTCGTGCCGGGAACCGGCCCGCTACCAGCGTTCGGAATCACGGGAGCGGCGATGGCCACGGTCATCGGCAATGCGCTGACAGCCGCGATGCTTGCGGTGGCGGTTCTGCGGGACGGACTGTTCCGCCGCTACGCTTGCGCCCAGGAGTTCGTGCCGCAACCGAAACGGATGTGGGAAATCCTACGGCTGGGCGTGCCTACAGGGGTGACATCGTTTGCCGCGTCGTTTGCGTTCATGGTCTTCAGTCTTGTGTTGACCGGATTCGATGAAATGTCCACCAACGCCGCCAATGCGCTTTTCCGTGTGAACAACATCTTCTATATGGCCCTTTGCGCCACTTCCGACAGCGTGTTGATTCTTACCGGACGTTGCCGCGGAGCCGGCGACGATCAGGGCGCGTATCGCGCCTACGGCGCGGGGCTGCGCACCATATTCATCGCCCAAGCGCTGTCTTTTATCGCTATGTTCTCTTTTTCAGAGACAATATTCGACTTCTTCCGTCCATCCGACGCTACCTACGATCAGTCGGCCTACCATTGCCTTGGATTCATTCTCCTATGCATCATGTTCCTGCGCGAGCTGGCCGAAGGGGTGATGTGCCTTACGGTCGGTGCACTTCGCGGGGTCGGGGATACCAAATTCGTGATGTGCACGCAAATGACGGCCGATTTGTGCCTATGGATGCCGTTCGTGCTGTACATTGGCAAATCCGGCGGTTCGATCATCCAGCTGTGGCTGTCGATGCCAATCAATATGGCACTGATAGCAATCGTGCTCTCGTTGCGCTGGTGTGGCGGAAAATGGCGTTCGAAAACGCTTGTGAGTTAGGTGATTGCGCGGTTGAGACGCTGGGCGTTGCGGAACTCGCTCATGGAAATCCCATTTAGCCGGCGGAAAACCGAGCATAGTCCCGAGCTCGAGGTAAATCCCATTTCGCCGGCGATTTGTGCGACGGATTTCTCGGTTTCCAGTAGCTCTCGTTTCACATCTTTCATCATCCGCAGGTGAATGGCTTCAAGGATGGAACGGCCTGTTTCCGCACGGAAACGCTTGGTGAGATAGCTACGCGAAGCACCGCTCGCGGCGATTACAGCCTTGGCGTTCAATTGACTGATGCGCGCGGCGGCGATGAAGTCGACAGCGCGCGCCACAAACCGGTCCGATGCGGCGGTGCGGCGGGTCGAGGCGCGCTCAATTACTCGAACCGGCGGACAGAGAATTACCCGGTCGCGAGCCGGTTCGCCTTCAAGTTGGTGGAGGAGCATTCTGAGCGCCGTCCGCCCGAGGCGGACGTGTTCAACCTTGATGGAGGAAATCTCCGTCGGGGAAGCTTCGCAGACTTCCGTCTCGTTGTCTACGCCAAGAATCGCCACATCCTCCGGCACGTGCACTCGCGCGGCTGCACAGAAGTTGATGACATCGCGCGCGGCGCGGTCGTTGCAGCAGAAAATAGCCGCGGGTTTGGGAAGGGCGCGGATGAATTCGGACGCTTCGCGTTCGTTGATATCGGGTGAGTTTACCAGTACCGAAAATCGGGACACTTCCCCATGGTAGCCATGTTCTTCGAGAGTGTCGCGAAAAGACTCGAAGCGCGGGGTGCACCACCAAGTGGTGTTGGCCGACTCGCCGATATCGGCGAAGGCGTAGGATACATAGCGATGCTGCTCGAAAAGGTAGTCGGCGGCCATCTGCCCTATGCTGCGGTTGTCAACCGAGCACACGGTTACCGCCCCACCAATCACCTTGCGCCATTCGGCGACCGATTCTTCGCCTAAAAGAACAGCAGGGATGCGATGTCGGCGAATGGCTTTTTGTAGACTAGCCAGGCGCACGTGGGAGATTATCCCAACTGGGCCTTCACGGAATAGCCGGCTGCCTAGATAATCGTTCTCCAGCACAACTTCATTGACTAGCCGGATGCGCGATATGCCAATCTCCTTGGCCAACTGCATCGCCCCAGAGCGAACCTCAGAGTCGAAAACATTCGTGCCATCGGTGATGAGTATCCATGCTTGCTTGGAGACGGGAGGTGTAATCATGGCGAGATTATAATCCATTATTTCTCATCGTGCAAGCCCAGGGGATATAATTAAAATATTTTGTGGATTGAATTGAAACATTATGGACAGGATTTAATCTATAATTTCCACCGTATGAAAAAGTGTCTGATTATGCTTTGCTGTGGTTGTGCAGCGGTGCTGAACGCT
>CALYTX010000063.1 GCA_945487985.1 uncultured Verrucomicrobiota bacterium
GACCCCGAGTACATCATCGACACGGCGAAGCTCCTCTTCAACCTCGTCGCCGAGATCCACGAGAAGGTCGGCATCGACTTCGAGTTCATCAACATCGGCGGGGGCATTGGCATTCCCTACAAGCCCGAGCAGCAGGCGATGAGCCTTGAGCGCGTCGGCGAGGGCATCCATCAGGCCTATGACGAAATCGTCGTCGCCAAGGGACTCAAGCCGATCAAGCTCTACATGGAGTGTGGCCGCTGCATCACCGGTCCCTACGGCTATCTCGTCGCGAAGGTGCGTCATATCAAGGACACCTACCGCAAGTATGCGGGCCTTGACGCCTGCATGTCGAACCTGATGCGTCCTGCGCTCTACGGCGCCTACCACGAGATTGTCGTCCCCGGCAAGGAGAACGCGCCGGCCGAGACGGTCTACGACGTGACGGGCTCGCTTTGCGAGAACAACGACAAGTTCGCGATCCAGCGTGCGCTCCCCGAGCTTGCGCCTGGCGATTACGTCGTTCTCTGCGACGCGGGTGCCCACGGCCATGCGATGGGATTCCAGTACAACGGCAAGCTTCGCAGCGCCGAACTTTTGATGGAAGAAGACGGCAGCGTCAAGGAAATCCGTCGTGCCGAAACCCTCGACGACTATTTTGCCACGCTCGATTTCTCTAACCTCTGATCGGCGCGCAGGGACTGCACGCCCTCCCACAGACCAGCATGAGTGTTGAACTGCTTGCCCCGGCAGGGGATTTCGAAACCGCTCTCGCCGCCTTTGCGGCGGGGGCGGATGCCGTTTACTGCGGTCTCTCCTCCTATTCGGCCCGTGCCTTTGCGAAGAACTTCTCGACGGACGACCTGAAGAACCTCGTCCGTGTCGCGCGGGCGAAGGGCAAGCAGGTCTATGTGACCGTCAATACGGTCATCGACGAGGACGACATCGAAGGCGCCGTCCGTGAACTCGCCGAACTCGAGTCCATCGGCCCGACGGCCCTCATCGTCCAGGACCTCGGCATCGCGCGTCTGTGCAAGACGTATTTCCCGGATCTGACGCTTCATGCGTCGACTCAGCTCGTCGCTCACAACCTCGAAGGCGTGTTGGCGCTCAAGGAGCTGGGCTTCACCCGCGTTGTTCTTGCCCGCGAACTCAGCGTCGAGGAGATCGCCTCAATCGTCAAGCGCAGCGGCGGCCTTGAATTCGAGTGCTTCATCCACGGCGCACTCTGTTATTCGCTTTCCGGACTCTGCCTCTTCGGCGCGATGGAGAAGGACCGCAGCGGCAACCGCGGCAAGTGTCCGTATTGCTGCCGTCAGGCCTATGAGGACGCCGAAGGACGCAAGACCCTGGCCTTTTCGATGAAGGACCTTCGGGTCGGCGAAGACGTGAAGAAGCTTGTCGACGCCGGCGTGTGTTCGCTCAAGATCGAAGGCCGCATGAAGTCGTCGCTGTATGTCGCTTCCGTGGTGAAATACTATCGCCAGATCCTGGGAGAGAAGGAAGAGGGTCAAGGCCGTGGAGAAAGAATGCGGAAGGTGACCGTTGCCGATCTGGAAACAGTCTTCTCCCGCCGCACCACCGAATTGTATCTCAACGGTCGACCCGGCGCCACCAACACCACTTCCCCGATCGATCCCGATTCGCTCGGACATCTCGGGACGCCGATCGGCACGGTGAAGCGCGTGACGAAGGACCGCGAGGGACTCTCCTGGCTCCGTTTCCATACGTCCCGTGCGTTGGAGAAGCATGACGGACTCCAGTTTGCGGCTAAGGACGGCGGCAAGCCCGTCGGACTCGGCATCACAATGATGCGTCAGACGATTTCCCGCACGCCGGTCTTCGAGGTCTCGGCGGGTACCGACGTCGAGATTCTCCTGCCGCCCGACTTCGAACCGATTCAACCGGGTGCGACCGTTTACTGCTCGATGTCGAACGCGGTCAAACGCATGTTCCCGGTGCCGAGTTTCCGTCCGAGCGACTATTCCGGCGTCGTGTCCGTTGACCTCGAGGTGACGCTGACGAAGAACGCCCTCGTCGCGGTCGGTCGCTGCGGCGGTCAGGAGGTCAAGGCGTCCGTCGACGGCGAATTCGCGCCAGCCAAATCGCCTGAGAAGACCTCCGGCGGCATCGAGAAGGCGTTCTCCAAGCTGGGTGAGACGGACTACCGTCTCGGCAAGCTGTCCGTCAACGACCCCGACCGACTCTTTGCGCCGATGAGTTTCCTCAACGATCTGCGCCGTGATCTCGTCGAACAGCTTGATGAGATCCGCGACCGCGCGCGTCGTGCAAAGCTCGAGAAGGCTCTCAACGATGACGCCTGCGGCTCGCTCACCTCGACGAAGGCCGTTCGCCGCATCAAGCTGCGTCCCGACCAGAAACTGCCGCAGGGCGACTGGTCCGAAGTCATCGTCGCGATCAACGCCGAGATGCCGGTGGAGTCGGTGAAGCAAGTCGGTGACGGCATCCCGTCGGTACGGCTTGCGGTACCGGTCTATACGGCGGAACCTGATTTCAATCGTCTGCGGAACGCGGTCAAGCGTTTCCTCCGAGAGGGATTTTCGGCCTGGGAGGCGAGCGATCTGGCGACGCTTCGGATGCTGAAGGAGCTGGGTGTGACGGACCTGACGGCGGATTGGACGTGCTACGCGTTCAATGCCTCCGCGCTCAAGACATGGTCCGAGCTCGGGGCGAAGCGCTTTGTGGCGAGCCCCGAGAACAATCGCGAGAACCTGCAGTTCCTGTCCGAGAGCGGCTACGATGTCGAGTTCCTCTCTCAGCAGTCGACGCCGCTCTTCATTTCGCTGACGCGGCCCGCGGCGGTACCGGACGAAGAGAGTGGACTTTCGATCTTCCGGCGGGACGGACTCTGGGTGACGACGAAGGTCCTGCCGCGAACGTTTGACGTTCCGGAGGGGTGTGCGTCGAGAATCGATCTGAGCTGGAGCCCTGAATGATCCGCAATCTTCTCAAGAAGCTGACTTTCTTCTTCTGGCTGGCGCCCGGGTTTCTTCTCTGGGCGAGCTTTCCTCCGATGGGCGAGTGCAAGGACGCTTACCTCGCGCTCGCACCGTTGCTGTGGCTGGTTCGTCAGGGTGACGTGAAGAAGAGCGTCGTCCGCTGGTTCCTGAACGGCTTCCTCTTTTGGTTTGCGACGCTTTCGTGGATGCCGGCGATTGTGAAAAACGGCGGACCCTGGCCGCTGGTGGTGCTCGGATGGGGGGTGTTGGCTGTTTATTGTGCGGGCTATTTCGCCGCGTTCGGCTGGTTGTCGGCGAGGCTGTGGCGCTGGGTGCGCAATCGCGGCTATTGGTGGCGCCTAATGGCAATTGTTGTGGCCGAGCCGTTGCTGTGGGCCGGGTTGGAGATCGTCCGATCGCGTCTCCTCGGCGGTTTCGCCTGGAACCAGCTTGGAGTTGTCGCTGCGAACGCAGGCTTCGGCGCGCCGGCGCGCTTCGGCGGCGTGTATCTTCTTTCCGCTGCAATTGTGCTGATCAACGGCACGATAGCGTCGATTGCCGAAACAATGCTCGCTCCCTGGCTTGGGGCGCGCGGCGGTAAAGCCGCCGCGATTGGCGCGGCGGCAAGTCCGGTGGAGATTCCGCGCATGTTGCGTTCGCTCGAAACGGTTTTGCCGCTGTTGTTCGTGGTCGGGCTATACTGTTTGCCCGGCTCCGTCCCGGCGTCCGCCCCGGAGAACTCCCGGACGCTGACGGTTGCTCTTTTCCAGCGCAATTTCCCTTGCGTTTTCGACCGCCACCGTCGCGAAGATCCAATCGCGGTGTATTCCAACTTGGCCAGTCGCGTCGCCTTTCTGAAGCCGGATCTCGCGGTGCTGCCGGAAAGCGCGCTGTGCGAGATCGGCGATATCGGCGGGCGGGACGGCAACGACTTGGCGTTCGCGCGCTGGCTGGCAGGCGTTGCTCGCTCGCGCGCGGTTCTTGCAGGCGGCGGACGCGGCGAAGGGGGGCGTATCTACAATTCTGCCGCGCTTTACGCCGGCTCGACGGTTGCGCTTTACGACAAGGTGCATCTCGTTCCCTTTGGCGAGTTCATTCCCGGCGATAAGCTTTTCCCGGCGCTGCAGAAGCTCGCGCCAGTCGGTAGCTGTTCCGCCGGCGAGCTTAAGCTTATGGAACTGCCTGCTGGCGTTGGCGAAGCCGAGGGTGTCGGTCTGGGCGTGGCCATCTGCTATGAAGACACCGACTCGGCGCAGATCCGCCGCTTGGCGGCAATGGGGGCGAAGATGCTCGTTTTCATCACCAATGACAGCTGGTTTTCGCATTCGTCGCAGACCGTCCAGCACGCGTGGCAGGCGACGGCGCGTGCGATTGAAACCGGACTGCCTGTCGTTCGCGTGGGCAATTCCGGCGTCACGGGCGTTATCTTTCCCGACGGGCGGGCGGAATGGTTGCGCGACGAAGCAGGCGGTATGCTTGTGGACGTGTCCGGCACGATGTGCGAGAGGGTTGGGGTTTCGCGAGGGGATGTTCCGCCGACGTTCTATGTCCGCTTGGGCGATGCGCCGTTGTTTACGGCATTTCTGCTTCTCATCGTGGCGATGAGTGTGGTAAAATATTTGCATGAACATGAAAAAAGAAGATACCTCCCCTGAGTTGTGCCCTTGCAAATCCGGCAAGCCCTATGGGGAATGTTGCGAACCGATTCTCGAAGGCACCGCGCAGGCTGAAACCGCCGAGGCGCTGATGCGCGCGCGTTATTCCGCCTATGTCACCGAACACGTCCAATTTCTCAAGCAAAGTTCGACGGTGGCCGCCCAGGCTGATTTCAATGAGCAGACCGCGCAGGCGTGGAGCCGTACGGCTCGGTGGCACGGGTTGGAGATCATCCGCACCGAAAAGGGTCAACCTGCCGACGATACAGGCATAGTCGAGTTTCGTGCAACCTACACGGCCAACGACGAGTTCTGCAATCACCACGAGATTGCTACCTTCGTCAAGGAGGACGGCGTCTGGAAATTCGAAGACGGCCAGTTAGTGGGCGAAACGCCAATCAAGCGTACGGAAAAGAAGATTGGCCGCAATGATGTCTGTCCGTGCGGCAGTGGTAAAAAATACAAGAAGTGCTGCGGCAAAGGCTGCTGACTGACGCGGGAACATGCGACCAAAGGCTTTTCTGTTCGATCTTGACGGCACTCTTGTCGACACCGAGGCGGTGTGGGCAAGGGCGATTGTCGATATGCTCGTTACTCGCGGTGCGCGCGCTAGCGCTGGAAAGATTCTCGAGTTGATTGTCGGGCGCAATTGGCTCGATATCGACCGCGTGTTGCACGAGCAATTCCCAGAGCTGGGCGATTCCACGCCGATGCAGGATGCAATCGAGTTGCGCAAGTACTATGAACGTCACGCGACCGAGCCGCAGACGATGCGCATTGAATCTTCCATCGCCTTTTTCAAGAAGGTGGCCGACATCGCGCCATGCGCAATCGTATCCGGCTCGCCGCACGATGACGTTGCCACCGCTGCAGGGATGTGCGGCATTGCCGACCGGCTGGCGCTGATTCTCGGCGCGGGCGACTATCCTGCCGGCAAGCCCAGTCCGAGCGGATATCTCAAGGCTGCGGAGTTGCTTGCGGTCAATCCCGCTGAATGCGTGGTCATTGAAGATTCCACTGTCGGTGTGGCCGCTGGTTTGGCGGCCGGAATGAAGGTGATTGCGCTCGATCGGCAAGGGCCGGTGAAGCAATGTTACGACGGCGCAACCTGGTGCGTAAAGGATCTGGCGCTTTTCGATATCGACAAGGAATTCGGCCTGTGAGTTCCAATCCCGATTTCGACCGCTGGTACGCTGCCCGGAAGGTGCGCATTTTGTTGATGCCCACCCATCGGCTGGAGACGTTCGGAAACACGATCGTAAACTACCACATGCTTTCGGAACTTGAGGACCACCCCGGGAAGATTCGTGTGCGCGAGGGTCGGCTCGAGGCGCATCGTCCGCTGGTGATTACGCCCGATTTCGGTCAAATAACGACCGAGGGCATCGGCGAGCAGGCCAAAGCTTATTTACAGTTTCTGAAGGAGCATGCCGACGATCTGCGAATCCTCCGCTACGGCTACCATCTGAAGAGCGACAATTTTTCCGAGCAGATTGTCACTGATTCGCTCGCAGCGGTAACCGAGCGCGTCAAGCGCGCGGTGGTGGCTTCTGGAGATGTTTCGGCGGCGGTGCTGCAAGGCATTGACGAGCCGTGGGATGTGGCAATAGTCGAACTCTGGCGGCGCGAGGTCGGGCGCAGCGCGGGCAAGAATATCCGCGAGCTCAACGAGCGCGGAGAATTGTTTTAAGGCAAGGAGAAGTTATGGAAAGACGCACGAAGGTTATCGCTGTCGCCAACCAGAAGGGCGGCGTGGGCAAAACCACGACGGTTGTCAATCTCGCCGCGGCGCTTTCGGCGCGCAAGCGGGCGGTGCTGGTGGTCGATCTCGACCCGCAGGCGCACGCGACCTTGGCTCTTGGGCTTGAAAAGCGGCCAGGGGTTTCGTTGTATGCAGTGCTGACTGGCGAGAAGGCGATTGTCGATGTGATCGAGCCTACCAAGTGGAACAATCTCAATGTCATTCCTTCCGAGGTCGATCTCGCCGGCGCCGAGCTTGAGTTCGGCGCGCGCGAGGACCGGCTGGAAATGGTCCGCAACGCGCTGGCGCCGGTCAAGGAATCTGGGGCGTTCGACTACATAATCCTCGACTGTCCGCCATCGCTGGGAATCGTGATGACCAGTTCGCTTGTCGCCTCCGACGGGGTGTTGATTCCAATTCAGGCCGAATTTCTGGCAATGGACGGGCTGGCGCTGATTACCGGGTCGATCGAGCGCATCCGATCTTCGGCGAACCCGCAGCTCGAACTCAACGGCATCGTTTTTACCATGGTCAATTCCCAGACGCGGCTTACGCAAGACGTGATAGGCGAAGTCCGCGGACATTTTGGCGACAAGGTTTGCGAGACGACCATTCCCCGCAATGTCCGTGTCTCTGAAGCGCCGTCGATGGGTACGCCGGTGGTGTTTCTCGATCCGCGCTCGAAAGGCGCCGAGGCTTACAAGGCCTTCGCGTGGGAATTCATGGCGAAAAACCCTACGCGCTTTGAAGCTGCCGCTGCTCCCGCGCCGCAGCCACCCGTATCCGCGCCGCAATCGCCTGCGCCTTCCGGCGAACCCGGGGCGGCGGAAAACGCGCCTGCTCCTTCGTCCGCGCCCGAGAGCTGATGGCCGACGGAACCTACGAGCGCCGCGGGCCGCGCGAGGCTGAATTGCGGCGGCTGCAGCGGCTGATCGAAGGCGTCCGCAGCCGCAAAGTTCCGTCTGTGCCAGGCGGGAGCAAGGCTTCGCGCGGAGCGGGCAGCGGCGATTCGCAAGATTTGGAAAGCGTCGAAGAAACGGGAACCGACAGGTTGCCTTTGTGATTTTTGGCGCATTCGCGGGATGGTTTTGTGTTAGAATATAGGCATCGCAAGGGCGATGTCACAAAAA
>CALYTX010000064.1 GCA_945487985.1 uncultured Verrucomicrobiota bacterium
CCCGACCCCGAAAGCCCGGTCACCACCGTAAGAGAATTGCGCGGTATGGTTACATCGATGCCCTTGAGATTGTGGACGCGCGCATTCTTGATCACAATATCCATCGCGCTATTCGGTACGCACCGCCTCAATCGGGAAAGACCCGTACTTCTTTATCGTGCCGGTTGCCAACAGACGTCCGCCGACCAGGAAGCCTTGCACTTTCACGGTGTCGTACTTGAGCCGTCTGTCGGCAAGATAATAAAGTTTGAACGAGCCAGACACCGCAGCCGTGCGCGCGGTAAACTTGAGTTTGAGCGCCGAAAGATTGGCCGGGGGTCTGCCGGCGGACGTTACGAGCTTGAGCGCGCCCGTTGCGCGATCCGCCGATACGCGCCCGGAAGTGCGCGGCACCGACACTTTCCCGCGAACAACCGCAAAGCCTTCCGGCACTAACGCCACGCCATCAACCGTTTCTTCATAAGGATTATAGCGAGGAATGTCGTAGACCAGCGAGTATTGTCCGTCTTCCGGCGCGGACACGCGCTCGACAAGCAAAGGCTGCCAGTTTTCTTCGGTCAGCGCCGAAATCTCCGCCGCGTCGCCATCGAGCCAGAAGACGAAGCCGAAATTGACGGACCGCTTGGAGTAGACGACGGGCACGGCGAAGCGATCGTCTTCGCCAAGAACTCCTTGCGTCGAAAGCGAAACCCGCGTTCCGTCGGGCAGCGTCCCAGAAACCTTGGTTTTCCCATAGCGACCGATAGTGAGCGAAAGCCCTGCCAGCCCATTGCCCGTATCGAACAGGCAAAGCCAGTTGCCGAGGGGCATTTTCGCGACACGCGCTTTTTCCACTGCCGATTTCGAGCGCGAAAAATCTTCCGCCGCCTGGACGGAATACGATCCGTAATTCCCAAGCACGGCACGGTCGGTGAAGATCACTCCCGATTCGTCGAGCGGATACTCGTCCGCTCCGGCAACAAATCCGCCGCGGACGGTAGTTCTGCGCTCGCCGATTTTCGTTACGTAAATCGTGGTTTTAACTGTCCGCCCCGCACTTGCCTTCGTGGTCTTGGCCGCAATCAATCCGGCGATTTTGCCATCCTTCTCGATCCAGCCGTTAAAGGTGGCGGCGTAAGACGTGTCAACGGGCGCGACGGATTTAAGCGAATACAGAACACGCTCGGTGCTATTCGTTTCGGGCGGCACCTCTTCTTCGGGCGGTGGCTCTTCCACGGGTGGAAGGTCTTCCTCGGGCGGATTGACCGGCGGCGGGTTGACTGGCGGCGGATTGTCTTCTGGCGGCGGATTGGATCCGCCCCCTTCAGGCGGCGTTGGAGGCTCGGGCTCCTTCAATGTAAGCTTTGCCGACATCGATTCAATCTGCTCGTAGTTCGTCTCGTCGCCGCTGAAACTTGCTGTGACAACATAAACGCCCGCTGCGACGCGTTCGTTGCCCGAATAGCTGACGCTCACGCCCTCGGGCAAACTTCCCTTAATAAAAAGAGAATGCTGCTTGCCGTCAACCTCGAACGTGGCGTCGGCGAAAACAACCTTGCTCATATCATAGGCGGCCTTGGCAATCGACCAGGTGCGCACGATTGCGTTAGTGGTAAGATCGGGCCAGCGCGAATACGCGCCCAGTTCGATCGTCGCGGTGTAGGTGCCGGCGTTGGTGGCGGCGAGCACGCCTGCTGCCGAACAGCTCGAATCGATTGCGACGCCCTGTTGCTCCGCGCCGGTATAGACGAGATTGGTGGAAAGCTGCGGCCAGGCAATTATCCCCCACTTCTCGGGATGGAACGCGATATCGGGCGTAATCGTCAGCGCCGACTGAATCTGCGGCAGCGGCGCGTAGCCTTCCTCCTGCTGGAACTCGGCAACCACATCGTAATAACCGGCCGCGCTCTGGAAATTGTTGCTGTAGACGATGTTGGTAACCCCGACCGGCCAGCAGGCCCTGTCGATGTAATTTGAAAAGACATTGCCGTTTTCATGAAACTCGTTGTCCGCAAACTCGGGTGCGACAAAAGATTCGCTCAAGCCCTCGTCAGGAATCCAGCGGATGTTGTCTAACCAGACTTTGTAGTCGGAACCGCTACTAATACTAATAGAATCATTCCGGATTTTCCACTTAACAGTACTGCGTGTCGCGCTATCGATTTTTTGCGTAACCGTTGTCCATTGGCCGACCGATGGAGGTGGTATGCTTAAACCCGGGACGAGACTTCCGTTTTCGTCATAAAGATAAAAGAAGGTTGCACTGTCATCGGCGGACGCCTTCCAGTCGAAAATCAATTTCCCATTCCCAGGGACGTTGCCGGAAATGATTGCGTCGCTTTCTATGTTCGAGGCCAAAATCGACGAACCGCCGTGGGTGAATTCGTTCGTATCAATCGACCAGCATGAACCGACAGGTTCATTAAGGTCAATGAAAGTGTCGACGGCCTGCATCCAGTCCGAACGCGCATCGCTCCAGACGGCATAAACTTCAACGACTTCATCTTCGGCTGCAATGTCGGAGGCAAGCTCGGCGCCGTCGGCTAATTCGACGCTCCCCGCCGGCGAGGTCGCCCAACCGGAGAAGACGTAACCATCCTTGGCGAAAGTGCATTTCTTAAGTTTGTTGGTGGTGCAGCCTACGGAGAAAGACTGCATAAACATCGTGTTGTGGCCGCCGTTGGGGTGGAAGCGGACGCGATAGGTCGGAGCCGACCAGACGGCTTTCAACACAATCTCCGCCGCGTCGACGCCATCCATGATCATGATATTCGCGCCGTCAGCAAAGGCAATATCGACGCCATTGGTAGTCCACCCCAGAAACTCGCGCGAATTGAATTGGAATGCGTTGGCGGGCAATTCGGCCGACGTCCCATAACGAACCTGCATTGCCGGCATCTCGCCGATGCCGCCGTTGGAATCGAAGCGGACGGAATACGCCCCTTCCGACCAGACGGCCTGAAGTTCGAGCTCGGCACCATTTATGTCGGTCAGGTTTTTCACCGTCTCGCCATCGGCATAAGTGCCGCCGCCGGAGATTGTCCATCTCAGAAACTCGCGCGTGCCGTATTCAAACCCGACTGGCGGCAGATTCGTGGGCGTATCGTAGAACAGCACCAAATCGTCCATCTTGCCCGCCGCGCCGCCTGGGTTGAAACGGATAGTATAGCTGTTCGCCGCATAAACCGCTCTGATGATCTTGTCCGCCGTGATTTTATCAAAGGGTGCGTCCCACTTCTCGAAGTGGTAGCCCTTGGGTGCAGTGGCAATCGGGGATATGGCCGCATAGCCCTCCTTCACCTTGTCAATCACGTTAGTCGATGCGCCTGTCTCGGTTTTGAAGCGGAACTCGACATCATAGACTTTACGCTCGCGCCATTGGGCGTAAAGCGTTGTGAAATCGATATTGTCGGCAGTTACGGTATCGCCATTCGAGATAATAGCCCCGCCGGAAGGATAGGGCGACCAGCCAACGAAATATTCATCGTTAGGCGGCGTGGGCTCCGGCAATGAATACTTCTCACCGATGCGTACGACTATGTTTTGGGGACTCACCTTGCCACCTTGCGGAGCAAGCGCCACCTGAACGGTGCGCTTTTCCCAGATCGCGTAAAGCGTAACCGTGCCGTTCGTCGTCGCACCGAATTTCTCGCCGGCCTTCTCCAACACCTGCCCGGTGGTGAAGTCGGCTTTGGCGGCTGCTTTGGAAGTAGACCAGCCGGCGATTTCCCAGCCCTTGCGGATAGTCAAATCTTCCCAGGCTTCGATACGATCGGCCATATCGTCGCCTGCAGCCACGACCACAGCATCGGTATAGACAACGCCCTTGGGTCCGTAAGCCGCAGAAAAATTGCCGACGTTGGAATTGTAGACGATGTCGTATTTGAGGGGCGAGAATACCGGCGAGAGATAAAGCGACGAACCCCAAAGCGGAGATTCGTCTTTATCCCACTCAACTTTTATCGTGTAGCCGGAATATGATTTTTTGATTCGCTCGTCCGGAATCGACGACAAGGTGGTTCCAGACCAAGTCAATCCGTCCCACAAGATCCATTGATCGAGAGCATAGCCCTTCGGCGGCACGGCGGCGATGTTGAACGAGAAGCTGGACGAAAGAAACTGCGTTCCGTAAGGAGAAACGGTGGAGTTCGCATTCGCTTCCATTGCCCGGTTCCCATCCAGGAAATAATACGGCTGGGTGACGGTTATTTGGGTTGTCGCCGCGTTGGCGATAATCCCCGCAACAGCGAACGCGAAAACGAACGATAGTTTTCTCAGATTCATCCCCCTTACCCCTTCCCTTTTCCGGATTTATAGATTCTTGAGATCGAGCGCGAGCAGAAACTCGGGGTTCGACTTCGTTTTCTTCAGCGAGTTGAGAACCGACTTCATGGCCGATTCAGCTCCGGCGTCGCTCAAGATGCGGCGCATGCCCCAAGTCTTCTCGAGTTCCAGCGGGTCGAGCAGCAAATCTTCCTTGCGCGTGCCGGATTTGTCGACATCGATCGCCGGGAAGATTCGCTTATCAGCGAGCGAACGGTCCAACACGATTTCCATATTGCCCGTTCCCTTGAACTCCTCGAAGATCACCTCGTCCATGCGCGAACCGGTATCGATAAGGCCCGTAGCGATGATCGTAAGCGAACCGCCGCCTTCGATATTGCGCGCCGCGCCGAAAAAGCGCTTCGGACGGTGCATCGCCAGCGCGTCCACGCCGCCGGTCAGAATTTTTCCTGAATGGGGCTGGACGGTGTTGTAGGCCCGCGCTAAGCGCGTTATCGAATCGAGCAGAATCACGACATCGCGTCCGTTTTCGACTTGGCGCTTGGACATTTCAATAACCATCTCGGCAACATTGACATGGTGCTTGGGCTCTTCATCGAAGGTCGAGGAAAGCACCATCGCCTTCGTGTTGCGCTGCATATCGGTTACTTCTTCAGGCCGCTCGTCGATAAGCAGAACAATCAACATCGCCTCGGGATGGTTGGCGGTTATCGCGTTGGCCATCTTCTGCAGAAGCACGGTCTTGCCCACCCGGGGAGGAGCAATGATCAGTCCACGCTGGCCGAATCCGATTGGCGTGAACAGATCGATAACGCGCGTCGAATATTCGGTCGGGACGGTTTCGAGCAGAATCCGCCGCGTCGGGAATGTGGCCGTGAGATTTTCAAAATGCACCACCCGCGCGGCCACCGACGGCTCCTTGCCGTTGACGGTATTGACATTTCCGAGACAGAAAAAGCGGTCACGGTCGCGCGGATCGCGGACGGGACCCTCGATGATATCGCCCGTTCGGAGCGCATAGCGGCGAATCTGCTGCTGGGTTACGAACACGTCTTCGGGACAGGCGATAAAATTGTTCTTAGCCGAACGCAGAAAGCCGTGGCCTTCACGGACGATTTCAAGGCAGCCGGACGCAAGCACCGCCCCGCCCTTGGCGAGATATTCGCGAATGGCGGCGAAGATGAGCTCGTGTTTGCGGTAGGTGCCGAGCTCTTCCGGATCGGCCCCGGGCATCATACGCTCGACAATCACCGGCGCGGGCCAAGTCTGGATATCGGCCAGACGGAATTCGCTCAGCATCGGATCGCGGTTGGCGGCGGCTGGCGCGTTTGCCGGCGCCTCGGCCGGCTCGGGCGGCAACGGCGAGTTCAAAAGCGGATTGACCGATTCGGCCGCCGCACCGCGCGGCGCGAAATTGTTCTTGTGCCCAGGCCGCATGGGCGAATGTTTGCGGAACTGCCGCTTCATTGGCTGCTGATTGCCGCCAGCGGGGGGATTGGCGGATGCAGGTGGGCGCGCCGGTTTGGCGCTCTGGGCGAAAACGTCGAGTTCTTCCATAGTCTATCCGATACGTTTGTTCAGTTTGAGGTTGCTCCGCCGGAAGACCAAAGCCGCAGACCGGGAATTTCAAACCTGCGATTTCAGCCAAACGACGAGATCTTGCGCTTTCTGCCGGAGTTCTTCGGCCGACGCATTGTTCCAGATTACATAGTGGGATTTTTCCGCCTTTGTTTCAACCGGGAGTTGCGCCGCCAATCTTGCTTCGGCCTCTTCGCGGGTGTAGCCGCGATGGGAAATCATCCGCTCGAGTTGCAACTCTCGCGATGACACCACGGCGCATATTATATCATAATCCGCCTGCCATTGCACCTCGAAGAGCAAGGGTACGACGGCAATGGCCAAACGCTCTCCAGCGGCGGCCAGCGCATGGTTGATTCGCGCCCGCACTATCGGATGCAGCCGCTGCTCGAGCGCGCGGCGTTTGACCGGGTCGGTGAAAACCTCCGCGGCGAGACGCCTGCGTTCGTCAGCATCGGGGAGCAGCTCATGAACGATGTCGTCGGCGTCGACAATCTCCACGCCGAGCTCGCGCAAAAAAGCGGAAAGGAGGGATTTGCCGCAGGCAATCCCTCCCGTTAAGCATATTCTCATGGCCGCCTGCGCCGTTTACTTGCTTTCTTCGGGAGCGGGCTGGACCGTTTCTTCCTTCGATTCCATCGCCGCCATTGCAACCTCGCGCCCGCGCACGTCCACGAGCCTGGTCGTCACGAAAATCAAGAGGTTGCGCTTGGTCGTCTGCTCCGAGTGGCTGCGGAAAAGCCGACCAATGAAGGGCAAATCGCCGAGAAACGGAATCTTGTCATCCATCGCCTTGCGGTGCTCGGTGATAAGACCGCCCATCACAATCGTCGCGCCCGGGTAGACGGATATCTTCGAATGGATCTGGCGGGTGTGGAAAAACGGCTGTTCCATCGGCGCATCGTAATAGGTCATGTTCTGGTCGCCCGAGGAAGATAGGTTCTTCATCGCCTGCACTGCCGCGTCGCTCGCTTCGGTGACAATCATGTTCTTGAGCGCGGTGTCAATCGTCCCGCCTATCGAGCCGATGATTTGGGAAAGACCGGTGAAGATTTCTCCGATGCCCTGGAAACTCGTGAGCGAGCTGTTGCCGGTAAAGGGAATCTTCATGCCGTAGTTCTTCCAGGTCGGCTCGTCGACGACCTGCGTATCGAGCTCAAGGTCGATTAGATTGCCGTCGTCGGTAAGCTGCGGATTGACGGTGAGAATAACACCGACTTCGCGCATCGTGAATTCCTGCGGTTCGACGACGGCGAGAATCGCCGACTGGCTGCCGCCCGAGTTGTTGCCACCGCTGCTGGAGGAGCTCGACTGCAGCTGAACGTCATAGTCCGTCGGATAGATGTATTCAGTGACAACCTTCATCACCGCTTCCTGGCCCGATTGGGTAAGCACCTTGGGCGCGGAGAGAAGATCCGTGTCGCTGCGCTGCGAAAGCATGTGCAGAATCATCGAAAGATCCGCCCCGCCGAGGAACGCGTTGATGCGCATAAACTGGTCGTTATGCGAATTCGATTCGCCGGAAATATGGTTCGACAGCGTCGAAAGATAGCGCATGTTCGTGCCGTAGGCCGCGTCCCCGC
>CALYTX010000065.1 GCA_945487985.1 uncultured Verrucomicrobiota bacterium
TCGGCCATCTTGATGCCGCCGTAGGGCATGAACGCGCGCTTGAGCGGCTTGTCCGTCTGGAGACCGACGATTTTCTCGAGATCGCGGTCGAGATAGCCGGGGGCGTGCGAGGTGATGGACGAGACGATGTCCGTGTCCATGTCGAGGACACCGCCTTTGGCGCGTTCCTCCTTCTGGAGCGCCTGCAGCTTCGTCCAGAGAGCCGTCGTCGCCGCGGTCGCCCCGGCAAGAAACGACTCGTCGCCGTCATACGGCGTGTAGTTCAGGCGGATGAACTCGGCAGGATCGATTTCCTCCTGCCATTCGCCACCGACAAACCCTTCCCATGCGGGATATGTTGCACTATTCATTTCGGGCATTCCTTTACTCAGAATAATGCCCAGACGATCGGCTTGACCGGCAAATGCCGTTCCGCAGTCCATGTGGTAAACTCCACTGGGGGCACGCGCCCCTATCGTCAGTTCCGCGGACGCCGTATATTATATCATATTTCCGTCCGCAGGATCACGTCGGCGGGACGCCGCCTACGGGACCGCGATTGTAAACTGTTGAATCCACTAACTGACATCAACGGGATTCGGGTCTTGTCCCGACTTGGTCGCCCGACCCGCAGTTCGCGGGCACCCCACCGACATGATTCCGACGCGCGCGCCTTCACGCGCGCCCTTTACCGTGGCGGTCGGAATCACATCGGGCCCACGAATGTGCTCTCGTGCGCCTGTCGGCTCCAAGGCTCTTCGCTGCGACATGCCAGGCGGAATCGTGTCGACTTTTTGAGATTTTCAAGTGGCAAACTCGGGATTGATCGTTAGAACGGCATGATTGTGGTATAATATACCGTAACCATGGAAAAGACAGTCTATTTCGACAACAACGCCACCACGCGTCTCGCCGATGAGGTGCGCGATGCTATGGCGCCTTTCTTCTGTGAATACTACGGCAATCCCAGTTCAATGCACTTCTTTGGCGGACAAATCGCCAAATCCCTTTCACATGCACGCGAAGAAGTTGCCTTATTTCTGAATTGCTCCCCCGAAGAGATAATCTTCACTTCCTGCGCGACGGAATCGGATAACACTGCCATCCGCGGCGCCGCCGAATACTACGGCAAAACATCAAAAATCATTACTACCGCCGTAGAGCACCCAGCCGTGCTCCAGCCCTGCCGCCGCCTCAAGGCGCTCGGGCACGAGACAGTGGAACTGCCAGTCGACGCAGTCGGGCAAATCGATCTGGAACGCTTGCGCGATGAACTCCAAGGGACGAAAAACGCAATCGTGTCAATCATGTGGGCAAACAATGAAACCGGAACTGTTTTCCCAATCGAAAAGATCGCGCAAATCTGCAAGGAATACGGAGCGATATTCCATACCGACGCAGTGCAGGTCGCCGGCAAGATTCCAGTGGATCTGTCCAAGACCGCTGTCGACATGCTTTCAATGAGCGGTCACAAGTTCCACGCGCCCAAAGGCATCGGTATTCTCTATGTGCGGAAAGGGACGAAATTCAAACCTTTCATGCTCGGCGGCCATCAAGAAGCCGGTCGGCGCGCCGGGACCGAAAATGTGCCTTACATCATTGCTCTGGCCAAAGCCTGCGAACTCGCACGATTGGGGATGAAGCGCGAAAACGCGTCCGTGGCCGCCATGCGCGACCGGCTGGAAGCGGGCATACTCGCCCAATGCCCCAACGTTCGCGTCAACGGCGATATTGCCAATCGCCTGCCCAACACCCTAAATGTTAGTTTTGAATACATCGAAGGCGAGGCCATCGCCTACCGGCTTTCCGATCTTGGAATTTGCGTATCGACCGGTAGCGCCTGCGCGTCAGGATCGCTCGACCCCAGCCACGTCATCCGCGCTATGGGCGTTCCATTCATCGCGGTGCACGGCTCAGTGCGATTCTCACTGTCGCGCTACAACACCATGGACGAAGTCGACTACGCGCTCGAACAGATTCCGCCCGTAATCAAGCGCTTGCGCGAACTTTCGCCGTTCGGTCCCGATACCGACCCGACAACATTCCAATAGGATCTACCGCTGTGTTCAAGTTTCTTTCCTTCTTCATCCTCTCTTTATTCTGCCTGCTCGCAGGCTGCCGGCGCGAAGATATTCGCTTGGCGCAAATCCAGTTGCCGGAAGCGACCGCTGCCGATCTCGAACGCATGAAACTCGCCTTCGTGATTCCAGGACTGCGCGGAATGCGCGATGCGCGCGTTGCGGACGGCATACTACTCGAAACGCTCGAGTTCGACGCCGACTCGAAAACCCTCTCGATTAAATACGATTCAATGAAGATTGCCCGCACCAATATCCGCGTGAAACTCGAAAAAGCAGGGCTAAAAGTAGTTTTCCCCAGCAACAACCCCAATGGAGTAGCTGGATACGTTGATTTCAAACCTGCTTCGGTTCAATAATCAAAACATCCCGCCGTTAACCGAAATCACCTGACGCGTAATATAGCCGGCCGCGTCAGAAAGCAGATAGGTTACAAGCGAAGCAATTTCGCACGGCCGCGCAAAACGGCGCATGGGGATGGCCTTTTTGATTTCCGCAAGCGCATCGGCGTCGATGGACGAAACCATTTCGGTTTCTACCAGTCCCGGTGCGATTGCGTTGACAGTTATGCCGCGCTTGGCCAGTTCTACCGCTAAGGCTTTTACCGCGCCAATAACCCCCGCTTTGGCGGCCGAGTAGTTAACTTGTCCGCGATTGCCGGCAACGCCCGAGACGGATGATATGGCGATAATCCTGCCCTTGATGCGTGCGGAAATCATCGGCATGACCGCAGGCTTGAGCACATTGTAAAAACCGTTAAGATCCGTATTGATTACCTGGTCCCAATCGTCATTCTCCATAGCTGGGAAAGCGCTGTCACGGTTGACACCGGCATTCAGCACTATACCATAATAGGGTCCGTTGGCGGCGATATCTCGCTCGATGGCATCCTTGGCCGCCGCACGATCGGCAATATCGAACTGCAGGTCGGTGCCGCCGGAAGTTACGGAATGGGTCACAACCCGGTAGCCTGCCGCCGCCAGCTCCGCGGCGATGGATGCACCGATTCCGCGCGAGGAGCCGGTAACGAGAACACGTTTCATGTTTTGCATAGAATTGTTCGACATGGCGTCAGTCAGAGAATAATGCCTTCAAAATCGTCGCTGATGCGGACAACCCCCGCCGCGGCGCTGAATCCCGCGCCAAAGCCGGCAATCAAGGCTCGTCCACTGCGTCGCGCATAGGCGAGTGCCAATGGGATCGAACACGAACCGGGATTACGAACCGACTCTTCAAGGATCACGAGTTTGTCCGAGTGGCCAAGCGATTTTGCTAACTGACGAATCATATAGCCATTGGCTTGGTGCGGGGCGAAGATGTCGAAATCGCTGCCAAATGGGCGCAGGAAGGCTGAAATCTCTCGCGCCACGAAGGAGAAAACCTTGAAGCCGTCCATCCGGATAGGACCGTTCGCATCGCATTCAAGCGAACTCGAAGCGCTGGAGTAAAAATCGAATCGACTGCATGATTGCTGCGCGGGGCGGACGGAAATCACGCTCGCGCTCGCCGCGTCGGAAAAGATATTACCCGTCGCCTTGTCGCTGGCATCGACGAGAGGAGTTTGCACATCGCCGTCCACGACCAACACCGGCTTTCCGGTGTCCGCAGCAATCTTCGCGGCCAGATAAACTGCATAGGGATAGGCGCTGCAGGCCAGCTGCAAATCAAATGCTGGCGTTGAAGCGGACAGGGAAAGTGCCGATGCAATCTCTACCGACAACGCTGGAAAACGCCGCGGATTGGAAAAGGTAGCGGCAATCACCGCACCGTATTCGCGTCTGGACAATGCGCTGGCAGCCTTACATGCCAACTCCGAGAGCGACTCTCCGCGGCCGCGGACGGCGGAGATGCAATCAATGCAAACCTCCTCGCGGAGAACAATCACAAAACCTCCTCGAGGTCGGGGGTCTTTCTCGCAAGCCACGCGCGGCAGGCGTCGAAAATCTCTTGCGCCGTACTCGTTTGGGGCAATGACGCCGGAACCTTGGCGTATTCATCGAGATCGCGCCGTTCAAGCCGGGAAAGCATCTGCGAAATACCAGGGATGAATGTTGCACTCATGGAAAGGATGTCCACCCCCAACGCCACCCACATCAACCCCACTACGGGATCCGATGCTGACTCGCCGCAAACTGCGACCGGAATCCCCTTGGCATGCCCGGCTGCGACAGTCATCTTCACCAGTGAAATAATCGCCGGATTGAGCGGCTGGTAGAGATATGCAACCGCTTCGTTGCCGCGGTCAGCGGCCATCGTATATTGGACAAGGTCATTCGTGCCTATTGAAAAGAAATCGACATACTCGGCGATCGCAGCGGCGTTAAGGGCGGCGCTGGGAACCTCAATCATCGCGCCCACCTCGATATTCCGGTCGTATTCAATATGGTCGCGATCGAGCTCGCGCTTGACGCTTTCCAATTCCACCGCCGCTTCTCGCAGCTCTTCTACACAACTGACCATCGGGTACATGATTTTCACCGGGCCGAACGCTGAGGCGCGCAGAATCGCCCTTAGCTGCGTACGCATAACCTGCCGGTTGGCGAGCAGATACCGTATCGAGCGGTTGCCGAGAAAAGGATTGGCTTCGCGCGAGGTTATGCCATTGACGGTCTTGTCGCCGCCAATGTCGAGCGTACGGATGGTAATGGAGGATTTATCGCCGAGCAGTTTAACGAAAATCGCCGCATCGCGGTAGGCGCAGAATTGTTCCTCCTCGCTAGGCTCTAATTCGCGATTGAGCCACAAAAACTCGCTACGGTAAAGCCCCACGCCGCGGGCGCCATGTTCGCGCACCCCCGCAATTGGGACTCCAGGATGGACATTGGCATAAATATCGATGTGCGAACCGTCCTTAAGCCTGCCGGCGTCGATCCGCGTGGCGGCAGACTCCTGCAACTCCTTTTGGCGACGTACAAGCGCATTGAATTGCTCGATGGTTTCCTTGTCGGGATTGATGGTGAGCGCGCCGTTGGTGCCGTCGAGCAGCACCATCTCACCAGGAGAAACACGCGAAGTGATATCCCCGAGACCCGCCACCACCGGGATAGCCAGCGCGCGCGCGAGCAAAGCCACATGACTCGTTGTCGAACCGCCATTGGTGGCAAACCCGAGCACGAATTCTTTCGGCAACTGAACAGTTTCCGACGGCGTCAAGTCGTCGGCCACGACGATGGCCGGATAGTTCAACTCACGGTAGGGATTGCGATTGTAGCCGGTAAGCTGCTTTTGCAGGCGGCGCTCAATATCGTCGATGTCGCGCACTCGCTCGCGGAAGTAAGGATCGTTCATCCGCCCGAAGGCGGCGCGCGCGCCGTCCATAGTCCGCCGGACTGCCGCCTCGGCATTGAGATGATCATCAACTACGTGGCTTTCGGTTTCGCGGGTGAGCGCATCATCTTCAAGAATCATCAGATGGCACTCGAAAACCCGGACATCGGATTTGCCAGTGCGCTCTCGCAAAACAGAAATGAGATTTTCCAAATCGCGCCGCGTTTCCGTCATCGCTCGCTTAAGGCGCAATAACTCCTCACCCTCCTTGCCAGAGGGGACAATATACTGGGGAATGGGAATCTCGCCGTCCCCACGGTAAATAAAAACGGGGCCGGAAGCGTAGCCGCGGGCCGTCGCCAGACCCGCCACGGTAATCATCGGCGTTTTATTGCTCATCCGGGATGTCGAACTTGCGCGCAACCAGAGCCTCGAGTTCGTCGAGTGCTTCCGCCGCCTGGGGGCCGCTCGCAGATACCTTCAACACCGTTCCGCAGGTCGCCTCAAGCGTCATCAGCGCCATAATCGACTTGCCGGAGACAACATTGCCGTCCTTCTCGACTTCCACGTTGGCGTCGTAGCGGCTGGCGGTCTTCGCAAAAAGACCAGCCGGACGCACATGCATGCCATACTTGTTGAGAAGCTTGAGCTCCCTTGTAATTTTCTCAGTCATTGCCTTTGCCCTTCTTTTTTCCTGCCTTTTTCGCGCCCGCACGCCGGTGGAGACGCTCCGAAAGTTCCATAACGGGATCGTAGCCCGCCAAAATCAATTTTTGCTGCTGGGCAGCAGTCTCGACCAAATTTACGAGATCACGCCCCTCCGATACGGGGATTATGATATTGGGAATCTGGACCCCGAGAATCTCCCGCGTTCGCCGCGTCTGACCGATACGATCGACCTCGCCGCGGATATCCTGCAGCCGCTTGAATGTAATCACCAACTGCAACCGCTTCTCGCCACGCACGGCATTGATGCCGAAGACACTCGGCACATGCATAATTCCGATACCGCGAATTTCCATGTATCCGGCGGTGGATTCGCTAGCGCTGCCGAAGATGTAATTAGTGGCCACGTCCTTGCGCACACAAGTAAGATCGTCGGCCACCACCGCCGAGCCGCGTTTGATGAGCCCGAGCGCGGTTTCGCTCTTGCCCAGCCCCGGATCGCCCTCGAACAACACCCCTAACCCGCAAACCTCGACCATCGTTCCGTAGATCGAAGTTCGCGGAGCGGCCAACCGCTCGAGGATGAATGTCGCCTCGCGTGCAAAGACACGCGTTTCGAGTTTCGTCAGCAACAACGCGACCTTGGCCTTTTTGGCCGCATCGCGAATATCCTGCGATGGACGATGACCGTCGGTATATACGAAAATGTGCGCCTTATGCTTGACCAGTTCAATGAAGCGCGCAATGCGCGTTTCATTGTCTATCGACCCAAGGTAGGCCATTTCCGCATTGCCGAAAAGCTGAAGCCGACGCCACGCGAAATTCTCCCAGAACCCAGTAAGCGCCAAACCCGGACGGTTCATCACCGGCTCGCCGATCGTGCGCTGTAGCCCTTCGCCGCCCACGGCAACTTCCAATTCAAGCCGCTCGCGGCCGGCTTCGATGAAGTCGGCCACGGTGAAAGTTACGCCGTGGGAGGCGCTGCTGTCGGGGAGTGATTTCAACGCAGAAGCACTCCCGGTCAGTTCTTGGCAGATGCCGCGCGCTGCTTGCGCACCGTGCCCTTGCGAGCTTTCACGCGCATGCGCAGCAATTGGCGTTCGGCCGCGGCCGCAGCAGTATCGATCACACTCTTGGCGCTTTCAGAAAACTGCTTCGAGCCGACCGCCGTCTCGCCGAGACGGTTGGCGACGACTTCACACATGTACATGTGCTTTTTAGCATCAACGTCGATGACAATATTGATGGAAGTAACCTTCGGGAACTTGTCCTGCAGTTTTTGCATACGCGCTTCTGCATATTCCTTGAGCGACTCGATCTTGACGTCG